>JAAYOX010000091.1 GCA_012520135.1 Clostridia bacterium | reverse complement strand
TCTGCACTTGCGTTTCCGTTAGGTTAAACAAATCCAAGGGTGAAATTTGCCTGACACCTATAAAAAGGGAGGTTAAGGACAAAGTTATAAGCATCATTATCAGATATCTTAGTTTCATTTTGTTCTTCGTTCATCTTGATGTATTAAGGGAACGAAACCATCACCCCTTTTTAATATTAGAGATTCAAAACAATATTAAGTTAAGCTAATTTTGTTAGTCCTGCCTAACTTATTTATAATAATAGCCCGCCCTTTCGTATCTGTCAACACCTAATCGTAGTTTTTTACATAAAACAGCCCTGCTCTTAAAAGCCAAGAGCAGGGCACTATATATTTCGCAGTCCTCTTCATTCAATTATTAGCCTGCCAAAACAAAATAATCTCCCGCAAAACCTTTCCCGGCCTCCTGTTAAGATCGCCAAAACGGAATTGTTTCCTTTGGTTACCAGCCACAACATAGAATAAACCATCGCCGGCGTTCCTGATTGTTAATCCTGGAAACTCCATGGACATCATGGAATCTTTCTCGTCAATTTGTTCTCCGGGGAATTCTATCCCGACACATTCACCGAAACGCTTCAATTCCCGCCAAAGGCGTATTTCCGCATTTGTCAAATGTAGTTCCGGGTAGATCACCGCCTCCTTAAAGAGTTCCCAACTGGTTCTTTGGGGTCCCTGGGGCCCATATCTACCTGGTTTAATCGGGATTAGCCGCCTTTCCCAACTTTCAACCTCAAAACGTACAGCAAGGGCACTAGGCTCGTTACCACCGGGAACTTCCCGAATTTCTTTCCTTGGCAGGATCATGTAGTCTTTTATCCGGCCATAGTAAAAGATACCCTGCTCAGCTTCATTTTTGAAAAGACGCTTGGACTGATATAGAGCCACATACTCTAACCGGTTCAAATATCTTTGAACCTCTTTCAAATAGGTGTAGTACATATTATGATCTAAACAAATATCCAGTTGCCCCCTGGTCCTGAAGGGGCCTATTAAGACATTCCGCTTATCATCACGGGTTAAGTATTCAGCCGTGCCTTCCTGAAGCACAGTTCGCTCAAAAGCACTGTCGAGTCCTTCCAAGATCAGTTCATCCAGCAGCCGTTCCACAAGGGTCGTCTGTCCGGGCAAAAAAGGTAATGCCCCGATACCCACTTGCCGGATACTTTCATAAAACTTGGAAGGTTCTCCACCTATCATCCCAGCATAGGCCAACTCATTATTATGCGGAAACAAAACAAAGGCCCCGAACACATCCCGTTTCAGATCAGTCTCCGAGCGTAATCCTAAGCTTAGAATAACGAAGTAAACGTTCGATAAAGCCTTTTGTGATTGGCCGCAAGAACTGGCTTTTAGCCAAAATAATGACCGGCAATTTGGGCTGCAAAGGATTTGAAATCAGCCAGGTTACCGGTTATGATATCGTACACAATGCCCCGATCCAGTTTTAAATAATCATGTACTAAAATATTTCTGAAAGAAGCCATATCTGCCAATCTTTCACCTAGCTCAGGAGGAATAACCTTGTTTTCCTGGAGAACCACAAATACATCCCGATTGCTGCCGGGTTTCCTGTATCTCATATCAGATATAAGATGATTACCAATATCAATTGTACACTCGATTGCGAGATGCAAAAACCTTTCCCCGGCTCCGTAAAGATAAGGATCCTGCATGTACCTTTCTTTTTCATGATTTTTGATGGTTTCCAGAAAATCCACATATTCTTTCAACTTGTCCATTCTGCTCATCAATACATCTTTATTTACCACCGGCATCACCTCCAAAATAGGTCCCTCTGTTCAGGTGCTTCAGCATTGCCCGGTTATATATTGCCGAGTAGTAGCGGAAATCAAAGTATTCCCGTAAAGCCAAAGATTCAAATGTTCCTCTTTGGACACTGTCCTTCAATACAATACCTTCGCGGATAACTTGGTATTTAAGCAAAGTTGATGCTTTGCCCAAAGACACCACATCTACCTTTTTCCCCAAAAATTTTTCTCCTTCATCCATGAGCCTGCCTAAGATCAGCAGTTCTTCTCGTTCTTCATACTTTTGCTTAAATAATAAAGCAAGATCTATGTCACTCTCATTATGATCGGTTCCTTTGGCGACGGAACCAAACAAATATACCATTTCAAGGGGATAAATCTTATCAATGACTTGAATAAACTCAAGTAATCTGTCTTTAAACGGCAAGTTATCCATACTCCCCACCTTCACCGGGTCATTTATTTTTCGAAGTAAATCGTTTGATCCATTATATCATTCATTGTCTTAATTTTCCAGCAAGAGTTTCGGAAGAACAACCATGACGTTCCCCGGCACAGGATGTATTTGGCAAAATAAAAGTGATCCACCTCTCATCATGACCCTGTGTCAATGGCCATTGACATCGGGTGTCTGTACATGATATTCAGAGTATTTTGGAGCATAGTAACCACTTTGGTGTTAAAGACACTGCTGGTGTAAGCGTCAAATACTTCCCACCTAGCAATTTACTTTGTACCATAGGATAATCCTCTTAGCAATACACTAAGGAGGATTTTTCTATGCCTAAAACCCAGCTGCAGCAAGAGTGGGAAACTCGCATCCGTGATTTCAAAACCAGCGGCCTAAGCGTTAAAGACTGGTGTGCCGCTAACGAAGTAAAACCCCATCAATTACGCTACTGGCTCCAGAAAG
>JAAYOX010000090.1 GCA_012520135.1 Clostridia bacterium | reverse complement strand
TGCCACTCACATTATCAAAGAAATCGAAAGCATCATGGACGAAGTAATCTTTTTGAATGAAGGTCAGGTCGCCCTAATGGGTAATGTAGATGATTTGCGGCAAACCAGACAAATGTCCGTTGAGGAACTGTATAAGGAGGTGTATGGGAATGCTTAACTTGATTAAATATGAATGGCTGAGACGGTGGAAGTTTTTCCTGGCAGGCATCGTTATCTATATAGCTGCTAATGTGAATCTTGTTAGCAATGTAACGCAGCAAGCCGATCCCACTACCTTGACTGTCATCCTAATCAGTTTATGTTTTGCTCTGTCCGTTGTTTTGTTCATTGACCATGTGGGCAGATTATACCGGAGTCTGTTTAGTGACGAAGGTTACCTGGAATTTTCCTTACCAATACGGGGATACCGATTTTTGGGCGGAAAGTTAATAGCAGTTATTTTTGAATGTATCGCAGTTATTGCCATTATCAGTATAACTATTTACTTGGATGTTCTGTATCTAGCCAAGACCGGACCGCATCCGGTTAACTTTAGTTTTGTCCTCGAAGAGTGGCTAACTTTGGTACAACTAATTTTACTACTCTTAGCCGTCTATATCTCATTCCTATTAACCGTTTATTTGTCCATGACCTTATCCAAAACTCTCTTTGCTTCATTTAAACATGGAAAGCTAATTGCTTTTGGCTGTTTTCTGGCTATCACCAAGGTCATCGACATAGTTACCCAGCAGCCAGTGTCATCTTTTGAAGAATTACCCATTCAAATGTCTGATGTAATCTTTTCCGGTGCAGACTGGTTGACTACAGGTGCTGTTATGATCGTCTTATTCCTCAGTACCTCTTACTTGCTGGACAGAAGAATAAACCTATAGATAATAATCAAGGTGGTGCGGGAGCACCACCTTTAGTTTAGTTGGAACGATTAGTTATTGTAGCCAGCTATTCACTACGTCCGGATTCTCTTCCATCCATTTGCGCCCGGCATCAATAGGAGCCATTCCTTCATTAATATAGTCCTCCAAAGTACCAAGCTGAATATCATCCATCTTAAAATTCTTCAGCAATTTTGCCACATCAGGGGCATCTTCCTCAAGACCTTTACGAGCAATAGCATAGATTTGCTCTTCAGCACCGTAAATTCCTTTAGGATCTTCCAAATACTTCAAATCCCAACGGGCAAATTTCCAGTGAGGTGACCAGCCGGTGACCACAACCCATTCGTTATCATCAATAGCACCGGCCAGGCTGGCCGTCATGGCGGGACCGCTGCTCTTAACCAGTTCCAATTCCAAACCGTATTCCTGAATAGCAGTATCTGTAGTCCTCATGATACCGGCACCGGCGTCAATACCTATAATTTGGCCATTAAATCTGTCTTTGACTGAATTCAATTCCTCAATAGAATCAATTTCCACATAAGTAGGAACCACTAAGCCAATTCTTGCCCCTTCATAAACGGGTTTTTCATATAACTCAAACTGGTCGCCAAACTGTTCCAGATAAGCCTCATGGGTAACCGGTAACCAGGTATCCACAAAGGCATCAAAATCACCTTTGGCCACCCCCTGAAATACGGGTCCTACATCGGCTTGGGTGGTTTCTACTGTATAGCCGAGCTTGTCCTCAATGATGGCTTGAAGCAGGTGAGTCATGGCAATACCCTCATCCCAATTCACATAACCGAAATGAATGTTACCTTTTACCTCGCCTCCTTCTCCGGTTTCTCCGCTACCACCCTTACAACCAACCAACCCTGCCATTAAACCGATAACCAGCAACAGCACTATGGTTTTTCTAAATAATTGCACTACATCACCCTCCTAATTATTTTTCCTTTTCCCTAATGCTTCGGTAACCCGGTCTAAAAACATCGCCAACAAAACTACCGCTAAACCGGCTTCGAAACCCACATCCAACTTATACTGGGTAATACCCGTCAAAACTCCTTCTCCCAAACCGGGAGCTCCTACCATGGAAGCAATCACTACCATAGACAAAGCCAACATAATGCTCTGGTTAACCCCGGCCATAATGGTGGGTAGTGCCAGGGGAAGTTGTACTTTAAATAACAATTGGTTCGGCGTAGAGCCGAATGCTATAGCCGCTTCTACTACATCCTCCGCCACCTGCCGGATCCCTAGATTGGTAAGCCTGATAGCAGGAGGCATGGCAAAAATCACGGTGGAAATGACCCCGGGTACCCTGCCGATGGTAAAAAAGGTGATTGCCGGAATTAAATAAACGAATGCCGGCAATGTCTGCATAAAATCCAGGAGCGGCCTTAAAACCATATTCAAACGTTCATTGCGGGAAGCCCAAATTCCCAAAGGAATACCAATTCCTAAAGCAATAACGGTAGACACAATGACTAAAGACAGGGTTTGCATGGTAGGCCGCCATAAATCCATCCCTAGGATCAGCAAAAAGGCAATAATAGTAAAAACCGCCACCTTATTCCCTGCCACCCTCCAGGCAATCAAAGCAAATATTACGATGAGCACCATGGGCGGTACTATACCGAATATCCCTTCCAAGGAAGTAACCATCCAATAAATAGCTTCGGAAAGGAAATCCCACAAAGGTGAAAAAACGTCATCCATCCAGCTAATCAATGCTTTAAAGTAATAGCCGATAGGTAAACTCATGGGGTGACCTCCTTTTTGGAGATAGCCGCCAAAATGGATACTCTGGGGATAATCCCCAACAGCTTTCTGTTATCATCAATAACGGAAATGGGAATTTTAGTTTCTGCAGCAATGGGAAATAATTCGTTCACCGGCGTATCCGGTGAAGTAGTAGGCACATCGGTGACAAGAACTGATGACAAGTCTTTCGCCTCCAAATTATCACCGGTAAGGACGGCATCAGCGGTAACTATTCCTACCAATGTTCTGCCGGTTCCTACTACAAAGACACTGGAGAGACCGGTTTCTTTCATCTTGCGCAAGGCTACCCGGGGGCCGTCTTTGGAAGTGACAACTTCCGGCTTAATCATAATGCTACCGGCTGTAAGTACTTTACCCCGGTCTACATCCTGAACAAAATCCGCTACATAATCATTAGCCGGGTGAGTCAAGATTTCTTCCGGTGTACCAATCTGAACTATAGCACCGTCTTTCATCACCGCAATCCGGTTACCCAGCTTTAAAGCTTCATCCAAATCGTGAGTAATAAACAAAATAGTCTTATGTAACCGAGAGTGCAGCTCCAACAACTCGTCCTGCATCTCTTTCCGGATTAAGGGATCCAAGGCGCTAAAAGCTTCATCCATTAACAAAATATCGGGATCATTAGCTAAAGCTCTGGCTAGACCTACCCGTTGCTGCATACCGCCGCTTAAATTCTCCGGATAACTTTGGGCCCAGCTACCAAGACCTACATTATCTAAAGCAGATTGGGCTTTGTTTCTTCGCTCTTCACTTGGCATCCCCTGTATTTCCAAACCGTACTCTACGTTACCAATGACTGTCCGGTGAGGCAAAAGGCCGAAACGCTGAAAAACCATACCGATTTTCTTTCTTCTGAGCTCCCTAAGTTCCCTGGCGTTCATCTTCAGCACATCTTCTCCATCGATGAGCAGCTTTCCCCGGGTAGGCTCCACCAGACGATTGACACACCTAACCAACGTTGATTTGCCGCTACCGGACAAACCCATGATTACGAATATTTCGCCTTGTTCGATGGTAAGGGAAGCGTTGTTAATGGCGACGGTATGTCCGGTTTTCTTCAGAATCTCATCTTTACTAAAACCTTCCTTTAGCAGTGGGAACACCTTACTTGGTTCAGGTCCAAACACTTTATCAAGATTCTCTATGACAATCTGATCTGTTCCCAAATCAATTCTGTCCCCCTTTCTATGAATAACATTCTTTTCCATGATATCACTTGTTTGTCCGAGGGGCAAAGAGGATGAGGCTAATTGTGGCATCCTCTCCTGGGCTGAGAAAGGATGACCAAGGATGAACAAGGGGAGCCTCAAACATCCTTCCATATCCTCTCATATGCTGTTGATAACTACCGGGGTTGTCCTTTTTATGCTAAAATAGATAAAACTTAAACTAAATTTACTATCCCCGGCTTTTTCAGGCTGTATGTAGATAAAAAGGGTTTTACAATTTTTTCAGGAGGTAATCTAATGAGCGTCGACAGGGTGAGACAGTACTTTCAGGACAAGGGTCTTAATTATCAAATCCTTGAATTTGAAACCAGTACGGCCACGGTGGAATTAGCCGCCGCCGCTGTAGGAGTAGAGCCGGCCCGGATCGCTAAAACCATGGCTTTTCGTTTAAAGGAAGAAGTGATTGTGGTGGTAGCTAAAGGTGATGCCCGGATTGACAACCGGAAATTCAAGGACTGTTTCAAGCAAAAGGCTAGGATGTTAAGTCCGGAGGAAGTTTTGGAGGCTACCGGCTATCCTGTAGGAGGTGTTTGCCCCTTTGCTCTGGAGAACATTGCAGTCCACCTGGACGTATCCCTGCAGGAATTTGATTATGTTTACCCCGCTGCCGGTTCTCCCAGCTCCGCTGTCAAAATAGCGCCTGATGAACTGGCGGACGTTACGGGGGGAAGCTGGGTGGATGTCTGCAAATAGCGGAAGGTATTGATGTAATACATATTTGTTTTGAAAACAGTAGCCTAAAAGGAGAAATGTGCCGATGCAAATCACAATGAACAAACGGTTTGAATTCAAAGATCTCCCCGACATGAAGGAAATACGCAGCCAAATTGATAAAATTGCTGCCCAAACAACTATTGGCGAGACACTCTTTTTCAAAAAACATGGGGTTACGTCAGAAGGGGAATTCAAGCTTAAAGCAATAAAGGAAGGATTCATTTCCAAACACTCTCACATCGGTTGGAACTCCTGGGATGAGACTGCTAAAAATGTGGAGTATATCTACAACGAGCTGGAACGCCGGGGCAGCTATATTACCCGGATGGGATTTATCTGTGATTGGATTATGGGGGTTCCGGAAGAGTATCGTTCAAAGCTCCAGCCCGGTACCGGCTTAATTTTAAAAAATCCCGATGAGTGGAAAGCTATCGGTCAGATTGCTCCCGTCCAACCACATATGAGCGACCATATGATCGGCTGCCCAAACGCCTTGGAAAATGCAAGGCTGGCACTGGAAGCAGGAGTAACCTCAATTGGCAATGTCTCTCACTATTTCACCTATGAATATCCCGGCATTGAACTGGAACGGGAAAGAACGATCAACTCCCTGTTGGCTTTCGGTCTAATGGGAAAATTTGAAGGAACTATTGTTCACTCCAACCTGGATGACGGTTACGGTAACCAATTTCATGACCTGGCCAATCTAGCCGGCTGGACCATGATCGAAAGGTACCTGGTAGAGGAACTATTGGGTGCCTCCATGACCTTTTCCTACGGTAACCTGTTCAGTGATCCTATCTCGCGAATAGTATTCAACATGGTATGCGATGCGACCAATACAAAAGGAACCCCCGGAACCATGACCTTTGGCAACACCATTGACTACGGCCTGGATTTTGCCAGGAACTATGGGGCCTTGTGCAATTTCTCCCTGGCCGATGCTATTTGCCAGCGCCATAAACCTACCGGACATGCCGTTGCCTCAGTACCGGTAAGTGAAGCTTGTCGCATTCCCACTCCGGAGGAGATTATCGAAGGACATCTCTGCGTCGATGTCATGATTGAAAAATCCAAATTCCTGGAGCCTTTCATTGATTGGAGCAAGGTGGAAGCGGAACGGGACATACTGCTGGCTTGCGGTCGTGTCTTCTTTGAGCGGGTGATGAGCGGTCTGGAAGATTTGGGAGTTGATACCCAACATCCCGGGGAAGTATTTGCCGCTTTAAAAGCCATCGGAGCCGAACAACTGGAACGCAACTTCGGGGTAGGCAAGAAAGAAAAAACCGCTATCCGGGGACGTGAACCGGTCAAGCCTACCGATATCATTAAAACACTTCAAACTAAGCATCAAAAAGTGTTTGCCGGTGTCGGCAATGTTGAACGGGAACTGGAAGGTACAAAAGTAGTGATTGGCTCAACCGATATTCATGACTATGGGAAGGAAATGCTTAAATCCATTTGTAACACCGCCGGGGCCCATGTATTTGATTTGGGTACTTACGTTACCGCTGAGGAAATCATCGAAAACCTCCTGGAAACCGAAAGCAAAGTGGTCATGATCAGTACCTATAACGGCATTGCCTTGAGCTTCGCTAAAGAGCTTACCTCCCTGTTGCAGGAAAACGGTATGGATGATGTGGTGGTTATGATGGGAGGCCTGATTAACGAAAATATCGATGGCAGTCAGCTGGCAGTTGACGTTACCAGTGAGGTTAAATCCCTGGGCATCATCTGCGACAATAGAATGGAAGAGATTGTTCCTATAATCAAGCAAGTTTATGCCGGAGAACATGAGCAATGAAAGACAAAGGTCGATATGTGATCCTAATTGACTTTGGGAGCACCTATACCAAAGTCGCCGTGGCAGACCTGCATCAAAAGAAACTGGTTTTGACGGACCATTTTCCTTCAACAGTGGCCACTGATGCCCGTATAGGGTTGCAACAGTGCTTCGATGCTGCCCGGTCGGCAATTGGCGAACGGGAATTTGAGGCAGCCCTCAAATTATCATCTTCCAGTGCCGCCGGCGGGTTACGCATGGCGGTAGTGGGACTTTCCAAAACTTTAAGTTTAGCGGCGGGAAGAAATGCCGCCTTCGGTGCCGGAGCCAAGATTCTCAAGACCTGCAATGGCAAGCTAAAAGAAGAGGATTTACAGGAACTAAACGAGCTTCCTGTGGAAATAATCCTGTTCTGCGGCGGCTATGAAAATGGAAATACTACGGTACTCCTACACAATGCAACGGCACTGGCCCAAAGTGGCCTTCGCGTTCCCATTATCTACGCCGGCAATTCCGCGGTAGCCCAAGACATAAGACGCTTGTTTATTATAAACCACAAAGAGCATTATATCGTTCGAAACATCACACCTAACGTGGGAACCGTTGACAAAGAGCAAGTGGAAGAAATCATTCGCCATGTCTTCCTGAAGCGGATCATCAACATGAAAGGTCTCGACCAGGTGTCCTCAATGCTGGACCGGATGGTGATGCCCACTCCTGCTGCCGTGCTTAAAGGCGGCGAATTATTGTCCCTAGGCACCGGCCGTCATCAAGGCCTTGGGGATTTAATGATCATCGATGTGGGCGGTGCAACTACGGATATTCACTCCTACGCCCGGCAGGTCCCTTACGAGGGAGCAAAAATTATCGGAGCAGCGGAACCCTATGCAAAACGAACCGTAGAAGGAGATTTGGGTTTAAGGGAATCATCAAATTCCCTTGCTGCCGAAATAGGATTAGAAAACATCTGCAGTAACGCAGGTGCTTCCGGGGAAGAAGTCAAGCGGATTATCGATAGATGGAGTACTCAAAAAAGCGGGCTTGCCCAAAACCGGCTTGAGCTAGCCATTGAACAGGTACTGGCCCAGGGAGCGGTCCATATTAGCAGCAGGAGACATGCCGGTTGGATCGAACATACCGTGTCTCCCGGTCTGAAAACCATCCAGCATGGCAAAAATCTATCAAGGGTGCAAACCATTATCGGTACCGGAGGCCCCCTGGTTTTCGCCAAAAATCCGGCCGGAATCCTGTCCCGGGCACTTCGCCATCATTCCCGGGAACGGGATAGGCTACTGCCTGAAAAAGCAACATTTTATCTTGACCAGGATTATGTTTTCTTTGCCGGGGGGCTCCTTCGCGAAGTAGATGAAGAGGCCGCATTCCTGTTAATGAAAAACAGTTTGAAAGAAGTCTCCTGAATTATCCCCGGGCGGCGATCTCCCATAAATAAAGTGAAGCTACGGTACCATAAGGAGAATTTTACTTTTCTGATCAAGAAAACCACCGCTGCAATCAAATAAATTGCAAAATTCTTTCTTAATTAGGTTCCCTTGACACACGAACCGGCTAGCAAGTATAATTGTTACAAATCTCACAACCAGCAAAAACAATGACTGAGAAGAAGTAAGAGCTGCTTACCTTTACAGAAAGCTACCGGATGATGAGAGGTGCAAGGGAAAAGTTTCTGAATACATCTCAAGAGTTGCCCCCCGAAAAGAATGATTCTGAGTAGGCCGGTGCCGGAAAGTTGTGCCCGTTATCGCACAGGAGTATTAATGCCAATGGTGCAGCGTACTCAATGAGGTTGATATCGTGAGGTATCAATAAATTAAGGTGGTAACACGGTAACTGACCCGTCCTTTGTCTAATTCAAAGGATGGGTTTTTTATTTTGAAAACAATAATAAAAACGGAGGGATGGTAGTATGGCTAACATCAAATTTTTCAGCGGTGAACAAGTACCCTTGGAGATGCACAAGGTGAAGATCGTGCAGAAATTGGACTTGCTTCCTGTGGAACACCGGCTGGAAGCCATGACGGAAGCAGGTAACAATACTTTTTTACTCAACAACAAAGACGTCTATTTAGATATGCTCACTGACAGCGGTGTCAATGCCATGAGCGACCGCCAGCAAGGAGCCATGTTCATTGCTGATGACAGTTATGCAGGAAGTGAAACCTTCAACAGATTGAAAAACCAACTTAAAGAGATATTTGGCATGGACTTTTTCTTGCCCACTCACCAAGGTAGAGCAGCAGAAAACATCTTAGCCCGGACCTTTGTCACACCCGGCTCTATTGTACCGATGAATTATCATTTTACCACTACTAAGTCTCATATCACCTTAAACGGGGGTACGATAGAAGAACTGGTGATTGACGAAGGCTTGAAAGTGACCAGCGAGCATCCTTTTAAAGGTAACATGGATATTGAAAAGCTTAGTGAATTAATCGAAACCCATGGTGCGGACAAGATCCCTTTTGTTCGTATGGAAGCAGGCACTAACCTAATTGGCGGGCAGCCCTTTTCTTTAGAGAATCTAAAAGCAATAAGGGCGGTCTGTGACAAACACAGTCTCTTGTTAGTCCTCGACGCAAGCCTCCTTGCTGACAACCTCTACTTTATAAAACAAAGAGAAGCCGCCTGTCGCCATATGAGCATTCGGGAAATAACTTTGGAACTGGCGTCCCTATGCGACATTATCTATTTTTCCGCCCGGAAGCTTGGCTGTGCACGTGGCGGAGGAATATGTATTAAAGAAGAACAGGTCTACAATAGAATGCGTGAGCTGATACCTTTATTTGAAGGTTTCCTAACTTATGGGGGGATGTCCGTCAAGGAGATGGAAGCGATCACTGTCGGTTTGGACGAAACCATGGATGAGGACATGATTAGTCAAGGTCCCCTATTCATTTCCTATATGGTAGACGAACTTTCCAAAAGAGGGATTCCGGTGGTCACTCCGGCGGGAGGATTAGGCTGTCATATCAACGCGATGGAATTTTTAAGCCATATACCTCAAAAGGAATACCCGGCCGGGGCATTAGCGGCAGCTCTCTATATCGCAGGCGGCATACGAGGCATGGAAAGAGGCACCTTATCAGAACAGAGAAATCCTGATGGTAGCGAGCGATTTTCCGACATGGAACTGTTAAGATTAGCCGTGCCACGGCGGGTATTTACCTTGTCCCAAATTAAATACGCCATTGATCGAATTACTTGGCTCTACGAAAACAGGAAGCTTGTGGAGGGTCTTGTATTCACCGAAGAGCCTGCCACATTAAGATTTTTCTTAGGTAGATTAGAGCCTGTATCTCCTTGGCAAGAAAAGCTTGTGAAGCAGTTCCGCAAGGATTTCGGTAATAGCCTGTAATTACGATCATAAGTAAATGCTTATCAGGGGACAGCTTGTGCAGCTGTCCCCTTTATTTAACGGTGTGCTGCTCTAATCTTCAAACAAACCTTTACGGTGAGCCTTCAAAAAGCCCTTGCAATGAGGGTCACGTCCTAATAAAGCTTGGGATGAAAAGATAAGCCGCATACTTTCTTTATCAAGAGGATTCAAAATGTATGAATCCATCCCAAAGCTCATGGTGTTGATGGTAAATGCCCTGTTCAGATATTTTCGGTTGGGCAGCCCGTAAGATACATTGCTTAACCCGCAAATCATGTGAACCTCGGGATATTTTTCCTTAATATAGCTGATGGTCTGTAGTACTTCCTGGCCGGCCATGTGTCCGGTACTGATGGGCTTAATCAGAGGGTCCAGGTAGATATCATCAGCAGGAATACCGTTGTCCAGTAATCTGGGCAATAAATCCTCCGCAACTTTAATCCTGTCTTCAGCGGTATCGGGCATCCCTGCGTCGCTCATCAGCAGTGCCACAACCTTGGTTTTGTACTCTTTGATCAGCGGTAACACATTGGCAAATCTTTCCTTTTCAGCGGTGATGGAGTTAACCATTGGCTGCCCGTTCTTGTGCAGTTCCAAGCCTACCTTGATAGCTTTATGGTTTGGACTGTCAATACAAAGGGGAGTGTTTGTAATCACTTCTTGAACTGTATTGACCAACCAAGCCATGGTTTCTTCTTCATCATTAACCCTGGTGCCACAGTTTACGTCTATATAGTGGGCACCGGCCTGTTCTTGTTCCAGGGCCACCTTTTGGATATAAGCGGCGTCTCTTATTTCAACAGCTTCTTTAATAGCTTTACGGCTGGTATTAATCAATTCGCCAACGATCATAATCCCCATTTGTTAATACCCCCTTTGTTTAATACTGTCATTCACGTTTGACAAAATTACACTTTTAGCTGGAAACTATTAACCTTCTACCGGTTAAAAATTGGGCTCCTTTTAATTAGGAGCCCGCCCTGTGAAGAGCCATTGGAGCTTTATAAGGCTCTAACAATTATTTTGTACAATAGACCTTATCAAGAGGCATACCTAATTCAATTAACTCGTTTCTAACACGGTTGTATAATGCTTCGTATTCCGGTGTGGGTCTCATGCTGTCTAGGTCGAAGCATTCTCTTACGCTATAACCTTTATCGGGATTTGCCAGTTTATCTTCGTATTTGGGCAATATCTTCTTGGCGATTTCATTGGCGTGTTTTCTGGTCATTCCGGCACAAGACTTGAACACTTCGCCACACCACCAAGCCTCCATTGGAGTCAGGTAGTCCGTATATCTACCGCCGGCTGATCTGGGCTGCGTAGTCTTACTGGAACCGGATACACAGTGGTTCATTAAACCTACTGCAGCTTCGTACAAGAACATTTCCGTGCAGGGGCCGGCAGTCTCGTTGACAATCTTATTACGCATAATGTTTGTATTTCTACTTACCGCCTGGATTGCCACACTGTTAGCCCAAACAGCTTTGCGGCCGCAGTTGCCGAATAATTGCAAATCATAGACATAGGAGCTGACATAGGTGGCCTGCAAGATCACCGGGAGCAGTAAATCGGTAGCGATATTAGCCAGGATTGCGCCTTCGGCAGGTCCTGCATAACCGCCAATATAGGAGAAACCGCCCGCTCTGATGTTATGACCGCAGTTGATGCCCATGATTATTCTGTGGAAGTTACTCATGGAGGTTTTTAATTCCACAGGGCACAAAGACATTGTGTTATTGCCTTCTCCCGGGAAAAATGCTGCCCCGCCAAGGTGACCGTAGTGGGTAACGGCTCCGGCGATACCGGTATGACCGATTCCTTCCCTTTCAGCTCTAACGGTCGCCTGTCTTCTCAGTTCCGTTTCATATCTTCCCATCAGGGTTTCCCAAGGTGTACCGGATCTGACCTCTTTACCATAGACAGTCGCCAGGGTTGGACCATGCAAAACGTCTACCAGTTTCGGGTATTTAATCAGACCTTCAGTGATGGGAACATATAACTCTTCGGAAACAACGATACCCAGTGATGCACATACAATAGGTTCAATTTCGGATTCAGGCTTACGGGGCCTCATAATGACCTGGTCTTTTCCTCTACCGAACTTTACTTCTTCCGGATATTCTCTCAAACTCTCCTGCAGTTCTTGTTCCGTAACTTTGATGATTCGTTCTGTATCGGTGCAAAGTAAACCCATTTCCAGGGCCAATTCATACCCGGCTTTGAAAAAGGCATCTGCCAAGTCATCGTCACAGTTAATGGGGTTATCCAAATCCATGGTATTTTCCAGCCGGTGTTCTTTCAGCTTCGCTCTAATTGTTCTGGGAATAATCTTGGTATCCCATTCTTTCACGGAACAGACCGGGCCGGTATAAGCCTTTTCCAAGCTGTTCATAATTCGATTTATTCTGATTGACATATATTTTCCCTCTCCTCAGCAAATATTAATATCTTGGTATTGGTGATAGGGTATTCGGCACCCGCCGATAGTTAAATTTGGGCTAAGTCAACAACCTCAGTCTTTTGTCCCGGTGCCCCACCGGATTTCACCAATCGCTTGCATAGCTCCACCGCATCCGTAGCATTTCTGCCATAACCGTCGGCACCGATTGATTCTGCCCAATCAGGTGTTACAGGTCCGCCACCGACAACGCAGAAAAACTTGTCACGAAGCCCTACGTCTTGCAAGTAATTGACAATATCCTTTTGATACGGCATTGAAGTTGTTAATAATGTTGAGGAAGCAATAATGGAAGCTCCTATCTCTTTTGCTTTATCAACAAATGCCTTCGGTTCCACGTCTACGCCTAAATCGTGTACTTCAAACCCGTTGACTGACAGCAAGGCGGCAACCACGTTTTTACCAATGTCATGCAAGTCTCCCTTAACCTGACCAATTACGACCTTGCCCATTCTTTCTGCTTTACCTTCGTCCCCAATCTTATCTAAAATAAGATCCAGAAGTTCCGTCATGGCATCGCCGGCCAACATGAGTTCAGGCAGAAAAGCTGTTCCTTCACTAAATCTTTGGCTGACAAGCTGCAGTCCCTTAGTTCCACCCTCTTCCATAATTTCCAGAGGTGGTATACCTGCATCCAGTCCTTCTTTAACGATGCTAACAGCCTCTTCAACTTCACCTTCAGCTATTGCGTTACTGAGTCTTTCAAACAATTGCTCCTTCATCTCTTGTGCCTCCTTATTTTAGATATTGGGGACTATAATTCTAATTTTATTGATATTTAGCCTTTGAATGCTATTACAAAAAGGATTACTATTCTGACTACTCTTTCCATGAGAATTCGTGACATCTTCCAATCAAAAACATTTCTTAACTATTGCCTAACCATGACCAGCAGGATTATTTTATAACCTAATTGAACTCCAAATCAGGTCCTCTGCAATAATATGGTCCGCTTTTCACCTATTGGTCACCATCTTGCAACTGATTTTAGCTTGGTTACAGAATTAAATATTGCGGCTAACATTTCACGCAATAAAAAAACCCCCGTTTTTGGAGGTATATAGATATGATACAGCTTCCGGAGCTCTATCCACGGT
>JAAYOX010000089.1 GCA_012520135.1 Clostridia bacterium | reverse complement strand
TTTTTAGGACTTATTACATTAAGGATCCGGTGACCGGCTCTTTTCAGCAATCCATCCAGTCTGGACTGTTCCTGGTAATAGTCCGGAACCACTAAAGCAGCTGCAGCAGAAGGTGTAGCGGCCCTCAGATCTGCTGCCAGGTCTGCAATAGTAAAGTCTGTCTCATGTCCCACTCCGGTGACAACAGGAATGGCAGATTCAGCAATGGCCCTGGATACCGGCTCCGTATTAAAAGCCCACAATTCTTCCAGAGAACCGCCCCCTCTGGCAACAATTATTACATCTATGTCACCGTAACGGTTTAATTGCCTGATAGCATTAACAATAGTCTCCGGTGCTTCTACTCCCTGGACTTGAGCAGGAGACACTATTACCTGCAAATAGGGAAAACGTTTGAATAAAATAGTTAATACGTCTCGAATTGCCGCTCCGGTTAAGGAAGTAACCAGCCCTATTCGCCTGGGAAGCAAGGGCAGTTTTATTTTTCGTTCCGGACTGAAAAGTCCTTCCTTCTCCAGTTGCTCTTTTAGAATTTGAAAGGCCCGGTGCAAATCACCGGCACCTATAGGTTGTACTTCTTCTACATATAGTTGGTAGACGCCGTCCCTTTCATAAATGGAAAGGGAGGCCCTCAACAGGACCTCCATTCCATCTCGCAAAGGTACCGGCAATCTAACTGCACGGGACCGAAACATCACTGCTCTAACGGAACCCTGCCGATCTTTCAAAGTGAAATACAGGTGACCGGAGGCGGGTTTGCGTAGATTGGAAATTTCGCCCTTAACCCATAAATTTGACAAAAAGGGATTGCTAGCCAAAAGTTCTTTTAGGTAAGCGTTTAGTTCTGATACCTGCCAACATTTTATATGGGAAGAACGAGATAACATTCCTACATCCTTTCTCTTACCTGGGCTACCGCCTTTTCCCGCAGTTGAGCCGCTTTTACAATCAGTGCGTATTTCTCCGCCTGAATTTTTTCCACATACTCAGCATCTTTTATACTGGGTATATTGATATCTACACTTAATAGAACACTGTTTAAAGCTGCTTCAGCCACATAAGCTGCTACCCCCACGTCACTGATGGCCCCTTTATTACCGATGGTTGACAGTTCTTCTGCCAACTCCAGGCCCTGTAAACAGACCCTGGCAATCTCCATGGGGGTGTCGGTGGCTCCCTTGAGAGCCTCTTGCATCAGTCTGCTCCGTTCAGCTTTTTGTTCGTCAGTATCTTTAGGTAGTTTCAGTACATCCATAAATTGACCAAAGACTTTAATATCCTCAGCTACTAATTCTTCCAACCGGGCCATCAATTGATTGGTTTTTTCCAAAATCACTTTGACCTGGGGTTCAACATCCTGGTATTTGGTTTTGCCCACGGTCAAATTGCCTACCATAGAAACCATGGCTACTCCAAAACTGCCCACCATGGCAGAAACGCTGCCGCCGCCCGGAGTTGGTGCATCGGAAGCAGATGCTTCTAAAACCTGACGAAAGGTGGAATCAAAAACATTGTTCATTTTGAAACCTCCAGTACTATTGTTGTTGTTGGAGTTTAACACCTAACAACACATTCTTGAAAAGAATCGCCGTTGTCAGAGAGCCTACGCCGCCCGGGACTGGGGTAATGGCTCCTGCTACTTCCTTGACTGCTTCAAAGTCCACGTCTCCGGTAATGCCGCCTTCGACTTCGTTGATACCGGCGTCAACCACAACTGCTCCCGGTTTAATCATGTCAGCTTTAATCATGTTTGCTTTGCCAACAGCGGCAATCACGATATCGGCCTGACGGGTATGGTAGCCAAGATCGGGAGTCCTGGAATGGCAAATAGTAATGGTTGGGTTGTGTTTTAAAAGCAAGAATACCAAAGGTTTGCCTACAGTCTCGCCACGCCCGACGATCACTGCATGCTTTCCTTTCAACTCTACTCCTGAGCGAAGCATGATTTCAACACAGCTTTGAGGCGTAGCCGGGAACAAACCTTCCTGGCCACTCAAGATATAGCCTCTGTTGACCGGGTGTACTCCATCTACGTCCTTTAATGGATTGACTGCTTCCATTACCTTTTCCTTGGAGATATGGTCAGGCAAAGGAAGTTCCACCATAATGCCGTGAACAGACTTATCATTGTTTAACTTCTCGATCAGTGCAATCACTTCAGCTTCCGGAGTGGTACCTGCCATATTAAAAAGTTCAAAATCGATGCCTACTTTTTCCGCAGCTTTCTTTTTGGAATTAGCATAGACTACGGAAGCAGGATCATCTCCTACCAAAATAACAGCCAATTTGGGTACAATACCCTTCTCTCTGAGTGCCATGGCTTCAGCTTTAACTTCTTCCCTGATTTCGGCTGCAATAGCTTTGCCGTCGATCAGTTTTGCCAACCAAATCTACTCCTTCCATACAAATTTTTTCTGGGTAATATTATAGTTCTACTTAATACTAAGTTAACCCTTTAATTACTACTTTATTTTTCTTTCAGGTAAGCATCAATCGCTTGGGCAGCTTTTTTACCGGCACCCATGGCTAGAATTACCGTTGCCGCTCCGGTAACGATGTCTCCTCCGGCAAATACACCTTCAATAGAAGTTTGACCGGTTTCTTCATCTGCTACAATATTACCCCATTTATTTGTTTCCAATCCTTCAGTGGTGGAAGGTACCAAAGGGTTAGGTCCTTGTCCGATAGCCATGACCACAGTGTCCACATCGATGACGAATTCGGAGCCTTCAATAGGAATCGGTCTTCTCCTGCCGGAATCATCAGGCTCACCTAATTCGTAACGCAAGCATTTAATTCCGGTCACCCATCCGTTTTCGTCTCCCAGGACTTCCACGGGACTGGTCAAAAGTTTTAACTGGACGCCTTCTTCCAAAGCATGCTCCAATTCTTCCTTACGAGCGGGAATTTCAGCCTCAGAACGGCGGTACACAATGTATACTTCCTCCGCTCCTAAGCGCAAAGCTGTTCTGGCAGCATCCATGGCCACGTTACCTGCTCCGCAAACGGCAACTTTCTTACCAATTTTTACGGGAGTAGCATATTCAGGGAAGAGATAGCCCTTCATCAGATTAACTCTGGTGAGAAACTCATTGGCAGAATATACGCCGTTATAGTTTTCACCGGGGATGTTCAAGAAATAAGGTAAGCCTGCTCCGGTACCGATGAAGACAGCATCATACCCTTGTTCCAGCAATTCATTGACATTATCAATTTTGCCGATAACACTGTTAACTTTAATTTCCACTCCCAGATCCCGGAGGGTATCAATCTCTTTTTGGACAACTGCTTTAGGGAGACGGAATTCGGGGATCCCGTACATCAATACACCGCCGGGAACGTGTAACGCTTCAAAAACAGTGACATCATAGCCCATTTTGCGGAGATCGCCGGCACAGGTCAAACCGGCAGGTCCTGCACCTACTACGGCAACTTTCTTCCCGTTGCTGGCAACTTTCTCCGGTTTGGTTTCATCGTGCTCCATGGCATAATCAGCGGCAAACCGTTCCAGTCTCCCGATACCCACCGGATCACCCTTTTTGCCTACGACGCAATATTTTTCACATTGGTTTTCCTGGGGGCAAACCCGACCGCAGATAGCGGGGAGATTGTTATATTCTTTGATGCTGTTGGCAGCACCGATAAAATCTTTTTCTTTGATTTTAGCGATAAAATCAGGAATATCTACCTGGACGGGACAGCCTTTCCGACAGCCCGGTTTCTTACATTGAATGCAACGCTCCGCTTCTCTCAGGGCATCGTCTGCTGAATACCCCAGTGCAACTTCAGAAAAATTCTTAACTCTTTCTTGAGCTTCCTGTGCGGGCATCGGTGTTTTATCTTTAATTAATGGCATCC
>JAAYOX010000088.1 GCA_012520135.1 Clostridia bacterium | reverse complement strand
CTTTGATGCCATGCTGTCTCTGTATGCCAAGCAAGAACCCATCGATTTGATCACTTTGGCGGAAGAACTGGAACGGCAAAAGTTGCTGGAGAAAGTAGGCGGTGCTTCTTACCTGGCTTTGCTGGCAAGTACTGTGCCTACTGCTGCCAATGCCCGCTATTATGCGGAAATTGTAGCGGAAAAATCCCTTCTGAGGAGTTTAATCCTGGCTTGCACCTCTGTAATCCAGCAGTGCTATGAAGCCGGTGAGGAAGTGACCACACTCCTGGACGAGGCGGAAAAATCCATTCTTCAGGTGGCTCAGCAACGTCGTAATGAAGGCTTTTCCCATGTAAAACCGCTGATCCTGGAAGTCATTGATCAGTTGGATATGCTGGCCAAGCATAAAGGGGGAGTGACGGGAATTCCTACCTTCGAAGCCTTGGACCGGTATCTATCGGGTTTACATAACAGCGACTTGATCATCTGTGCCGCCCGTCCCGGCATGGGTAAGACGGCATTTTGTCTGAATATTGCCCAAAGAGCAGCCATGAAATCCGATATACCGGTAGCGATTTTCAGTCTGGAAATGTCGAAAGACCAGTTGACCCAGCGGCTCTTGGCTTCCGAAGCCCTGGTGGACCAAAGCAAATTGCGTTCCGGTTATTTGGACAATGAAGACTGGCAAAGAGTGACCCTGGCTGCCGGTAAATTGGCGGAAGCACCCATCTATATCGACGACACCCCGGGGATCACGGTGATGGAAGTCAGGGCCAAGAGCCGGAAGCTTAAAGTGGAAAAAGGCCTGGGGCTCCTTATCGTGGATTACCTCCAGTTAATGCAGTCCCACCGCCGGGTGGAAAACCGGCAGCAGGAAATTTCGGAAATATCCCGTTCCCTGAAATCCCTGGCCCGGGAGTTGGATGTGCCGGTGCTGGCCCTGTCCCAGTTAAGCAGGGCCGTGGAACAGACCCATGACAAAAGGCCGGCCTTAAGCCACCTGCGGGAATCCGGCTCCCTGGAACAAGATGCCGACGTGGTGTTGTTTATTCATCGACCCGATTATTACGACCAGGACACTGAGGACCAGGGTCTGGCGGAAATCATCATTGCCAAGCACCGCCATGGGCCTACCGGCTCCGCCAAACTGGCTTTTGCCGCCGAATATACACGTTTTCTGGACCTGGCACAAGAATAATAACTCCGGCTGAAATGCCGGAATTTTTATGTCCACCTAAAGTTCAACCGGTGTTAATCGAAGGGCTGAATTGGAGCCAAAATCAAAAGAGCGAAGGAGCCTGAGGGATAATGCCGACGGCATGAGCGCCCGCAGGGTGCGATTTCGGAGGCATCCGAAGGCGCCTGAGCTCATCCCCAAACCGGGCTCCTCTGAAGCCCGGGATTAACACCGGTTGGGATTATGAAGTTTGTCAACAGGCTGAAACTCCCGCTGTAATGCCGGAGTTTTTGACATCTACAGCCTTACGCGGCCTGACGAAAATCCTGTGGCTTACAGAACAGAGTTTTTTTATTGGCTAATAGACGAGCAGGATTTTGGAAATGGATACTAGAAATTTGTATAATCATTAATCGGGGCAAGGAGGATGGCTATGGACAAAAACATTATGGAACTGGTAGCAGGATTGATGGCCTTATCGGCTCGCACAGCCCCTAAGGCAGCGGGGAGAGATTTTCTAGAGATTAAAGTGGCTACAGGGGACCAG
>JAAYOX010000087.1 GCA_012520135.1 Clostridia bacterium | reverse complement strand
TGGGTATACTGCTACCCGCACACTCGCCGTCCTCCTTTCCGTCATTGGATTATCACCATCGATTGCTCCGGTTATCTTTCGCTTCTTACATACCATTTCCCTGCCTTATTCCTCATTTTGCCCAAAAGAAACTCAACAAGGCATCCCGCAGGATGCCTGATGATAGAAAGCTTATTCACTTAACTTAGCCCAGCCTTTGACCGCGAGGACAAATAGCCTGGCACAAACCACATATACACCTGTCTATTTTAATATTCCACTTCCGTTTGCGTTCTTCCTGATATTTATAGCATTTATATACATCAATGCGGGGCAGATTAGTGTCGTGATCCCACTCGCCAATGGCGCCTGCCGGGCAGTCATCTATACAAACAGTACATGAGCCGCATTTATTACTGACCGGTTGTCCGGCAGCCAGACCTGCATTGGTCAGAATAGTAGTCAGCCTGACGCGGGGGCCATCCTGGGAAGTGAGAAACAGCCCGCTTTTACCCACCCAGCCTAAGCCCGCTGCTCTGGCCACTAATTTATGAGAAACAAGTCCAGCCAACTTTTCCGGGTATACTCCGTAAGAAGCTGGAATGGGATAAGCCCTAAAACCTTTCTTTTCAATCATTCTGGTTAGTTTAACCGCATTGATGTTCTGCATGTGGTCCACAGCATGGTAGCAATAATTATTAAAGCTCATCTGCTTGTCCTGTTCCTGACCGAGTATGGAATCCACTGCCCCATCAGATAATCTGAATATTAGAGAAATAGCCATGGGATATTGATAAATGAAATTACCTGCCAGTGATGCCAGGTAATCGTGATAAGGCCGTATATCAGCTGCACCGCAATAGTCCCATCCTAATTCAAGAGCTTCATTTTTCAGCCAATCAGTTAAATCCACGACTTGCCTCCTAACCAGCTATTTATTCCAACTGCCAAATTCACATTGACAGTTAGAGCAACTAACTGAATTAGAGAAGCCCGGCCCTTAGTCTCATCATCCAGTATCTGATTAACAACCGGATGAAAATCCTCTCCGGTTTTCCAGAGCCGGTCCATTTGCTTACCCGCAAATTCCAAAAGCTTTTTATCATCCATTTTTAAGCTATCCGGAATAGGGTTTATAACCAGAATGCTGGTGTTATCTGCTAACTTCAGATCATTTAGGTTGTCTTCAGCAAGGATTCCATCGAGAACATAGTCCTGGTCAGCAAAAAGGAATCCATCGTAAACCCGATTTCTCCAACCCATCACCTTGATGCCCTGTGATTTTAAGAAATCAAAGCTCGCCCTGGCGTCTACTACATCTTTGAAACCAGATACAATCAGGCATAGAGGTTTTTGGGCCAGCGTAATTAAATCCTGAGAAATTCGCTGTCCAGTAATACCACCCATACCGGCGGTAACCACCAAACTTCCCGGCGGGGACAATGCCATTAAAGCCGATGCCGTCAGATAGCCGCTTGTTTTTTGTTCCTGGGCGTCATTAAGTGCCCGGGCATCTATACGCTGCCAGCTATTTCTATTCCTCACCTTCAAAATTTCTTCCAGTACTGCCCATTTAATGAATCCTTCTTCCATATACGGGAAAACTGTGCTTCTATCCGGCCACATATAGTCAATTAAATTGTTATCGATGGAGGGTAAACCCCGCCCCAGCAGAGCAGTGTCTGCCAGGACAGGATTTTGAATCCGTTCTCCGTTCATACGCTATTTCCAGCCCTCGTATTGATCAATGTTTTCTTTAGTCACCACTGCTAATGGTGAAAATACCGTTTCAGGCACTTCCTGTTCCTGAATGGTTTTCAGAGCCAATAAAACTGCTGCTTTGGCATAAACAGTTGAAGAATAAGCGATACTGCCATCCAGTTTGCCTGACTTCATCGCTTCCGCAGCTTCTCCAATGAAATCAACACCAAAAATAATTTTGCCTTCTCTTTGTCCGGCTGCTTCCAGAGCATCCGCTGCGGCTAAAGCCATAACATCATTGCAGCAGAAAATTCCCTTGAGATCGGGGTGAGCCTGGATTAAGTTGGTAGCAGTATTGTAGGCAGTGTTTCTATCCCAATTAGCGGGCTGGATAGATACCAATTCTACATTGGGAGCACTTTCAAAAGCTTTTTTAGCTCCCTGGGTGCGTCCTTCACTTTGACCGGCACCGGGGATACCTTGAATTATTGCAACCTTGCCGCCTTCTGAGCCCATTTTCTCTATTATGTATTCCGCCGCCAGTTTGCCCTGTTCTTCGAAATCAACACAAATACGGCCATCAATCTTGCCGCCTGCATTAGCTACAGCCGCAGTATCTACTCCTGGTCCTAAGTTGACTACCTTTATTCCTTTGTTATTAGCCTGCACTATTCCTGGTACCAGGTTAAAGGGTTCAATGGGTGAAATTATCAATGCTTTGTAGTCTTTAGCAGTCATAGCCTGTAGGGTCTCCAGTTGGGATTTGCTGTCATTTTCAGTGGGCGCTGCCATAACTTCTACTTCTACTCCCAGTTCTTGGCCCGCAGCTTCATAAGCTTCTTTCATTCCTACCCAGAAGGGATTGGTCAAAGTTATCACCAGTATGCCAATTTTATCTCCGGTGTTGGTTTCTGGCAGCGGCTGTAACTGGGCCATCAATATATCTTCCATCTCCTGCATCTTGGCGTTGGCCGCTTCCGACTGCTGCGGAGTCGGGGCAGCCTGGTTATTGTCACTATTCTGGGTACTTCCTCCACAACCTACCAGGGACACCAATAATGCCAGTATGAGCACTAATGACCCTACTTTCCTCATTTTCATTTTCACTTTCTCCTCATCCTTTCTAATTTGCCTCTTGCAATCTGTTTAAAGTATTTCTGAATCGTAATTCGGAAATTATCACGGCAATTAAGATAATTAGACCGATAGCCAGCTGCTGATAATATGAAGGAATGCTCATGATGGTCAGGCCATTGCGAAGCACTCCCAACAATAAACAAGCGATTACCGTGCCGCTTATACTCCCTCTCCCTCCTTTCATATCTGTACCCCCCAGTACTACTGCTGCAATGGCATCTAACTCAAACATGTAGCCGGCTAATGGTTCAGCTGTGTTTAAGCGAGCTGTTACCACCAAACCCGCTAAAGCGGCAGTGAATCCACATATACCATAAATAATTACCTTGTTCTTTTTCGTGGCTACCCCACTGCGGTGCAGTGCTTCTTCATTACCACCTAAAGCCAGAGCGTAACTGCCTAATTTGGTATAATTCAAAACTACAGCTCCCGCCAGGGCTATCCCCAGCGCTAGTAACATAGGTGGATTTATAGGGCCTATATGGCCGCTGCCCCACCAGGTAAAAGCTGTGCTAAAGCCATATATCGGAATACCCCCGGTCATAATCAGAGCAATTCCTCTGGTAACCGACATAGTACCTAATGTAACTATGAAGGGGTTAATATTAAAGGCAGAAATAATAAGGCCGTTCAGCAACCCTATGATGGTTCCAGCCAATAGGCCCAGTAATATAGCTGGTCCGACCGCAAGGCCACTGTGCATAGCAGTCGCCATACATATTCCACTTAAAGCAACTACCGCCCCCACCGATAAGTCAATCCCTGCCGTACAAATCACGAAGGTCATACCTACTCCCATAATCACCAGCAGAGTAGATTGATCTAAAATGTTCCTGATGTTAAACCAGGTTAAAAAATGCTCGGAAACCATGCTCAAATAGATGATTGCTGCCACCAGTATTAATCCCAGAAGGACCTGGGAAGCATAGTCTTGCGTTTTAGTCCACAGCCTATGAATCATTGCGCTATCTCCTGATCGTCCTCTAAATTGTTTACTCCTGTTATATAATGGGCAATTTCACTGGGACTGCTTTGGGCAGTTTCCAGATTCGCTACTAAGCGACCCTGTTTCATGACACAGATACGCTGCGATATTTCCAATACATGATGCAGATTATGGCTTACCACTATCACTGCATAGCCCTGTTCAGCCAGATCTTTGATCAAGTTTAATATTTGTCGTGATTCGTTAACTCCCATAGCGGCAGTAGGTTCATCAAAAATTATGACTTTACCGCCCTGATTGACAGCCCGGGCTACGGCAATGCCTTGCCTTTGACCGCCTGACAGCTGACTTACCATTCGTTGGGGATCCACTATATTGACATTAAGATTTCTTAATAGCTGTTTGGATTTCTCCAGCATAAGTTTCTTGTCCAACCACCAGCCAAACTTTACTAACTCACGGCCCAAGAACAAGTTAGCAGCCACATCTCGGGTATCTACCAAGGCTAAATCTTGATAAACCGTAGAAATACCCAGGCTTATAGCCAGAGCAGGATTGAGGCCCGTATAAACTTTTCCTGCCACTTCGATTTCACCCTGGCTGGGTTTGATTGCGCCGGACAGCACTTTGATTAAAGTAGATTTGCCGGCACCGTTATCCCCTACTACAGCCAGGACTTGACTCATATAAATGTCCAGGTCTACATTTTGTAAAGCCCGAATATTACCATAATTCTTAGTTATGTTTCTCAACCGGATAATCGGCTTATGGTCCGAATCAGTCAAAACCCTGCTCCTTTCTTAAACAATCGATATCTTCATCAGTTACTAAAACCCTGGCACCTGGCTTTTCCGATACCAGAGCACTATAAAAAGCCGCCCTTTCCAAAGCAGCGGCTAGAGGAACTCCACTTAAGATATAATCTTTAAGAAAAACAGCTATAAATTGATCTCCCGCTCCAGTAGAATCCATTTCTTCTACTAAAATAGCAGGTTGATGCAATAACTCTCCCTGGGCATAAGCATAGGAACCCCTCTTCCCATCAGTCAAAACCACCGTTTTAAGATTGGGAAATTGACTTTGCAGCCACTTAACTAGCTGAGCAGGCTTAAGATCGGTTGCAAACTCCTCAGCTGCTACTGAGTAACTGCCAATAGCATGATCGGCATAGGATAATCCCTGCTCTAAAATTTCGTGAGTTAATCCCAGGGATTTGGTGACCGAGGTAGGTATTTGTAATCCCAGCACCACCTCAACCGGTGCTTTACTAACATTTTTTATTAGATTGAAGGCTGGACTCACCGGCAAAAGTGAAGTATACAAAGCTTTAGGCATATCCGGTAATATGACATGTCCACCTTGTACAGCCAAAGCAGTGCCAAAATTCATAATGGTTTTTTTGACCGGCCCTATATTAATTAAGAAATTACTCTGGCTGGTTTTCCCTGGGAATACCCGGCACAAGGAGATATCCACACCCGCTTCAAGCATGGTTTCCTTTGCTTTCAGCCCTGGTAAATCATCACCCCACTGAGTAAACAAGGCACAGCTAACATGCAAATTAGATAAATAAAAGGCTATGTTACCGCCATGGCCTCCCCCTTGGTAGTAAACAGAAGAACACTCCGTATAATCTCCGGCTAGATTTTCCAACCTGATAACAGTTTCATAGCCTGATGGTGCCACTACCAAAATTTCATTATTAATAGGTGAATTCATAGATAAAATCTCATGCCTCTAACCAGCTTATAAAATAATTTATAGCACAACTCTCGATAACATTCTACTATTTTACCTATTCCTTTTTGTTATATATCAGAGAGGTGTTTCAGCTGATGAGCATTGCATAAAGGCAGCAGGCTTACTCAAGAATAAGCATATAAATAAAAAAGGCCAGAAGCGCTGCTTCTGGGATTAAGATAGGAATCCGGAGCGGAAGAATAACCTACATACTTAAAATAATGCGGGGACCACTACCTGTAAAGCAGTGGCCCCCGCTTGTCTTCCCAAATACTTCAGTTGCCGATTAATCTCTGGCTACAATCAGGGCAGTTCCCTGTCCTCCCCCGATGCAAAGAGTGGCCAATCCCGTTTTGCAGTCCCTCCTCTGCATTTCATACAGTAGTGATACTAGAATTCTGGTTCCAGAAGCACCGATGGGATGACCCAAAGCAATAGCTCCCCCATTGACATTGACTTTCTCCATGGTGTTTTCCCAGCCCAGATCGC
>JAAYOX010000086.1 GCA_012520135.1 Clostridia bacterium | reverse complement strand
TCCTGTAGCAGGTATTTTTGCTGCCGGTTATGCGGCGGTCAAAACCATGAAAGGAGAGGAGTAAACAGTGAAGCGTCATAATCTGGCAGTGAGATTACAGCACTGGCTGGTAGTGTTGTCTACCTTTACTTTGATTTTTACCGGTATCGGTCAAATGCCTGTTTACAAACGGTATATGGTGGATCAACTGCCCGGCTTGGCCTGGAGTTCCGATTACAGTATTACGGTAGTTTTACATTACGGAGCGGCATTAGTACTGGTTTTTGCAGCTGTCTTTCATATTTGCTACCTTTTGTTTTCCAAAGAGTACGATCTTATTCCCCGGAAGGGTGATTTGAAAGAAAGCTTCTTGATCATTAAGGCCATGTTCGGCCTTGGTGAAGAACCTCCGTCCGGAAAATATCTGGCAGAGCAGCGACTGGCCTATGCCTATATGGTTTTTTGGTTTGCCGTGATCATTTTTACCGGTCTTGTTAAAACAATCAAGAATCTACCCGGTGTAGATTGGCCGGGGTGGTTTATTGCTTTGAATACTCACTTCCACAATTTAGCCATGGTGTTCCTGTTATTGGGTATAGTGGCTCATTTGGGGGCTTTTCTCCTCAAACCAAACTGGCCTTTGGTTCCCAGTATGTTTACGGGCAAAGTCAATAGGGAGTACGCTCAAAAACGTCATCCTTTGTGAACCAAGGTTGGTCGAGAAATAAGTGACGGAAAATAAACTTATTAGTGCCTGTTAATTAACGGGCACTTTTTTTGTATTAACACAATTAACAGTCATAAGAGAAAATTCAATAAATTTGAATTGACTTGGAGGTCTTAAATACATATAATGTGATATAAGAGTGAATGGTCATTCATAACTGAAAGGAGATTTCTATGCCAATCAAAAAAGGTGAAAAATACATACAGATTCTAGATGCAGCTGTTAAAGAATTCGCAGAAAATGGATACCACCGCACTCAAGTAGCTCGTATTGCCAAAGAAGCAGGAGTAGCCGACGGTACAATCTACCTGTATTTTGAAAGCAAAGAAGACATTTTAGTATCACTGTTTACTGAAAAAATGGGAGACTTTGTAGATAAATTAAAACAAAAGTTAGCCAATGTCAATGGGTTTAGAGAAGAATTACGAACCTTGATTACCCATCATTTAGAAGTGTTGGGGGCCAATCCTGCTCAGGCCATGGTCACCCAAATTGAATTAAGACAGATAGATCCTTGGATTAATCAGGGGATTTCCGGTCCACTGAAAAGCTATTTTAAGGTAATTGAGGAGGTGATTCGATCAGGTCAAGATGAAGGGTTGGTCTGCAAGAGTTTGGATGTTCGCCTGGCACGTAAAATGCTGTTTGGCGCACTGGACGAAGTGGTTACCTGCTGGGTGATGACAGACAAGAAGTATGAATTAGTCTCTTTAGCTGATCCCATCTTTGAAATTTTGGAATCCGCATTTTGTAAAAATAAATAAAAAGGAGGAATGGTTTAGTGGTTAAAATTCACAAGGCAGCGGTCCTGGGTGCCGGAATCATGGGAAGCGGTATCGCAGCTCATTTAGCTAATGTGGGTATTCCCGTATACCTGCTGGATATCGTACCCCGAGATTTACCGGAAGACGCCGGGCCGGAAGCAAGAAACGGTTTAGCCCAAAAAGGCTTGGAGGCAGCGATTAAATCAAAGCCCGCATCATTTTATAGTAAAAATGATGCTCGCTTAGTCAAGGTGGGTAACTTTGAGGACCACTTGCACTGGTTAAGCGATGTTGACTGGATTATTGAAGTTGTAGTGGAAAGGCTGGATATTAAAAAAGACCTGCTGCAAAAAATTGCTGTCCATCGCAAACCTGGTACTATTGTCAGTTCTAACACCTCCGGTATCTCAATCAATAAAATGGTGGAAGATATGCCGGAAGAATTCAGACAACATTTTCTTGGCACACACTTCTTCAATCCACCTCGCTATATGAAGCTGCTGGAAATAATTCCTTGCAACGACACTTTGCCGGAAATTGTTGACGGCATGGTGGAGTTTGGTGAGAAGGTCTTGGGTAAAGGTGTTGTTATTGCCAAAGATACTCCCAACTTTATCGCCAACAGAATCGGTACTTACGGGATGCTGGAAACTACCCGGATTATGCTTGAAGATGGGTATACGGTAGAGGAAGTTGATGTGGTAAGCGGTCCTGCCATGGGGAGACCAAAGAGTGCTTCTTTCCGTACCTTGGATTTGGTTGGATTAGATACTTTCCTCCATGTAGCCAATAATGTCTTGGAAAACGTGGATGATCCTTTTGAAAAAGAAGCCTTTAAAATTCCTGAGTTATTAAAAACAATGGTGGACAAAGGCTTATTAGGCAATAAGACTAAACAGGGCTTTTACACCAAACAAAAGACGGAACAGGGCAAACAAATCCTGTACTTAAACTACCAGACCATGGAGTATGAACCCATTGTTAAGCCTAAATTTGCCTCTATCGAAGCGGGTAAAAACATACCCGGACTGGCCAATCGGATAAAGAATCTTATCGGTGCTAAAGACCGTGCCGGCGAACTGGCTTGGAAGACTCTAAAAATGACCCTTCTTTACAGTGCTCGCCAGTTAGGAATTATCTCTGATGATATTCCTTCTATTGATAAAGCAATGAAGTGGGGCTTCAACTGGTCCCTTGGTCCCTTTGAAGTATGGGATGCCATTGGAGTAGAGAAATCAGTAGCACGGATGAAAGAAGAAGGGGAAGAAAT
>JAAYOX010000085.1 GCA_012520135.1 Clostridia bacterium | reverse complement strand
TCCGGGGACAGGTGCTTACCAGTCCCCGGAATCTCCCTACTACAAGTGGTATATTTTCCGGCAGTATCCCCATGACTATGAGTCTTGGTGGGGAGTAGACGTATTGCCTAACGTCAATGAATTGGAGCCTTCCTACCGGGAATTCATCTATGGCGGGGAAGACAGTGTAGTAAAACACTGGGTGAAAGCAGGGGCTAAAGGCTGGCGGCTGGACGTGGCTGATGAATTGCCCGATGAGTTTATTAAGGAATTGCGCCAGTCTTTAAAGGAAACCGATGAAGAAGCGGTGCTTATCGGGGAAGTCTGGGAAGATGCCTCCAACAAGATCAGTTACGGCAAGCGGCGGGAGTACCTGTGGGGGGAGGGGTTGGATGCTACCATGAACTATCCCCTCCGGCAAATTTGGCTGGATTTTCTCCTGGGTATGGCGGGGGCTTCCTTAACCCACCGCAGGATCATGAGTCTCTATGAGAACTACCCCCGGGAAAACTTTTATGCAGCCATGAACCTCATCGGCAGTCACGACCGGATCAGGGTGCTCACCCTTCTGGGAGAAGCACCGCCGGAAGACAGCTTGTCGGAACAAGAAAAGGAAGAGTACCGGTTGCCTCCCAAGGCCAGGGAGCTGGCTGTAAGGAGGCTGAAACTCTTGGTATTGATGCAGATGACTTTTCCCGGTGTTCCCTGTATCTATTACGGGGATGAAGCGGGCCTGGAGGGATATTCGGACCCCTATAACCGGGGAACTTACCCATGGGGCAGGGAAGACCGGGATTTGTTGGGTTGGTACCGTCGGGCTGCCAAACTTAGGCAGGAATATGAAGTCTTAATTCATGGTAATTTCCATTCCTTCCATGACGGTGATGATATTTACGGTTTCCGGCGGGAAAATGATCGGGAAGAAATAACGGTGCTCATCAATCGAAACTGCCGGGAAACAAAACAGGTCAAAATTGCTTATCCGCCTGCCGGGAAGGAGCCTGAAAGCAGGAAGGTGCTGGATTTGTGGGCTGGTACGGAACTGGAAATTATACCTGATGAGCCTGTTAAGCTCCCTCCCTTGTCAGTTAAAGTTTTATACTTCAGGAAGGAGCAAGCAAAGGTCAAGAATCTCCCTTTGCCCAAGGCTGCCGGCGTACTCCTGCCGGTGACCGCCTTGTCGGGCTCCTTTGGCATCGGTGATTTGGGGAAAGGGGCCTATCGATTTGTTGACTTTCTGGCCGGTGCCGGACAAAAGATCTGGCAGATCCTGCCCTTAAATCCTCTGGGGTTGGGGAATTCCCCTTACTATAGCCCTTCCTCTTTTGCCGGAAATGAGCTTTTAATTGATGTGGAAGGTTTGGCGGAAGCGGGTTTACTGACAGACACTCAGTTAGAGGACGCCCGGGCAGAGATGTCGGGGGCAGAGGGATTAGGCCGGGTGGATTACCGGCAAGTAAGGCAAATAAAGGAGAAGTTGTTCAAAGAGGCTTTTGTTCGTTTTAAAGATAATGAACCTGCCCAACTATACCCGGGATATTTGCAGTTCCGGCAGGAAAACGCTTACTGGCTGGAGGATTATTGTCTTTATAAAGCTTTAAAAGAAGAGTTCTGGGATACCCCTTGGTATACCTGGGATCAAGCTGTGGCTCAGCGGGAAGCGCAAACCTTGGCGAAACTGAGGCAAGTGTTAAAAGACAAAATCGATTATTATAGCTTTCTCCAATACATATTTAGCATCCAATGGCAAAAACTGAAGGTGTACGCCAACAGCCAAGGGATAGCTATTTTTGGGGACTTGCCTATTTATGTGGCTCCCGATAGCTGTGATACCTGGGCCAGGCCTGAGTTGTTCTATCTGGCTGCCAGCGGAGAACCGGATAAAATCGCCGGTGTGCCTCCCGACTATTTTTCCGAGACGGGACAACTTTGGGGAAATCCCCTATACAACTGGGAGGAACATGCCCGGCAAGGGTATAGATGGTGGATTAATCGCCTTCGTCATTCCCTGACTTTGGTGGATTATCTCAGATTGGATCATTTCCGGGGTTTTGAGGCTTATTGGGAAGTGCCGGGGACAGCGGAGACGGCTGCGGAAGGACATTGGCGAAAAGGGCCCGGCAAAGGGTTTTTTGAAGCCTTGTACCAGGCTCTAGGGCCTTTACCTTTGATTGCCGAGGATTTGGGTTACCTGACACCGGAAGTTCATAACCTAAAGCATATTTTCAACATTCCCGGCATGAAAGTGTTTCAGTTTACCCCTGAGGAAATGCTGGCACTATCTAACCCCAAAGACATCTTTTATACGGGAACCCATGACAATGATACCTTGGCCGGTTGGTGCCGGGAAAACCAAAAAAGACTGTCGGGATTAGTGGGAAACAGTGTTGACGGTAAAACAGTCCCGGCCCGTAAGGTAATTGAGCTCCTGTACCAACTGGAAGCACCTTGGGTGATCGTACCTTTGCAGGATATTTTAGGGCTGGGTCCGGAGGCCAGGCTGAATATCCCGGGCACTGCCGAAGGCAATTGGGAGTGGCAGTTCCGGTGGGAACTCTTAACTGAAGAAGTTGTGATTTGGCTGAAGGAACTGGCCTTGGCAAGCGGACGGGCCGCCGGTAAGGGAGGAAAAGACAATGTGGGACAGGTACAAGGAATATTTGTGTCACCATGAGGAACTGGGCCTGACTTTAGATATCAGCCGGGTGCCTTTCACTGAAGATTACCTGACTGCCATGGAAGAAAAAATGGCGGCAGTCTATCGTCAAATGGAGGAGTTGGAAGGAGGAGCCATTGCCAACCCTG
>JAAYOX010000084.1 GCA_012520135.1 Clostridia bacterium | reverse complement strand
TTATGACCAGGCTGCTGAACTGTCATTAAAACACGGTATGCCTAAGCCCAAGGCCGTTGTCCTGGTCAAAATCGAAGAAATACATAGTCTAAAACCGGGACCCGGTGCAGGTAAGAAAATCTCATAATCAACAAATTTTGATGTTACAAAGAAAGCCCAAGGTCAGTGAATACTTGACCTTGGGCTCTTCTTTTTGACAAACCACGGCATCCTAATCGGTGTTAATCGTAGGCCAATTCAGCCCTTCGATTAATATTGATTAGCCCTTTGCGGGTAAATAGCTAAGGCTGATAATGTTTGCTTCGCTACGGCGGAGTGCCTACGCCGTTACCGGCAGCAAGCTGCCGGCGGCTGTGGCCCAACGCCCACTCCGCAAATCATTATCAGCCTTAGCCGTCTGCCATCTACTCCAATGCTTTATTATTAGATGTAGTCCCATGGGTTTTGGGCTTTTCCGTTCTTTCGTACTTCAAAATGCAAGTGAGGACCGGTACTCAATCCTGTACTGCCTACAGCTCCAATCTTATCCCCGGTGGATACTTTTTGTCCTTTTTTCACATTGATTTTGGATAAATGACCGTAACGGGTCTCCAAACCATTGCCGTGGTTGATATAAACGGCCAGTCCTAAGGCTCCTGTCCTCCCGGCAAAGGTAACCGTGCCGGAACTATAGGCATGGACACTTCTACCCACAGGCGCGGCGAAATCGACACCTTCATGAAAGCGACGTGTCTTATAAATGGGATGGGTACGGTAACCGTAATTACTGGTCACCCGGCTGGCACTGACCACACCGTAATTCCGGCCGCCCACTCCCCGGGCTAAAACGGTTCTGGTTCCCCTTTTAATAACCCGCTCCACCGGTTCTTTAATAATTACTTCCTCCAGCACTTCCATGGTGCTTTCGTAACCGTTTTCCAACACAATTTGATAAGTGACTTCTTTTTCTCCTGGAGCACCCTCGTCCACTACCCGTCGATCAGTGGCCAAAAGGGAAGAATCATCTATGTACTTCGTGGGAGCCGGGATCTGTTCCAACACGGTAGTTTCTAAAGTTACCAACACAGATAATTGAGGAGTGCCGGGCTTAATCAGGATTTTGTCCCCCGGCATCAACCGTTCGGGCACCGCTTCCGGGTTTAGCTGTAATAATTCAGCTAGGGTAGTATCGTATTTGATAGCCACATCCCAGAAGTTGTCCCCTTTTTTGATTTCGTGAACAGTATCCGGAACTTTCAAGGTATCCAGCTTGGCCCAGGCGGCTCCCACGGTACCGATTTCGTCAATACTGACCAGTTCCGGCCCGACTTCCACCTGCTCTTTGAAACCAATGGAAAGAACTTTCACTTCTTCCTCAAATTCCGGTTCAAACCGCTGCTTGTATTCCTCTAAAATAGACTCTACCTTTGCCCCGTCCAACAGGGAAAACAACGGTTCCCCGTCAACTCTGACCACATAAGCCTCAGTCAGGTAGTCTACTTGGGTTTCAATAGCTTTTTTCAGTTCTTCACCGGCAACGGGATTAGCCCTTTTTTTAGACACCTTTTCAAACCGCAATTCTCCGGCCACTACTACTTCCTGTCCTAGTTTTTGGCTTTGGCTTTTGAGCAGTTCATTCCAAAGCTGACCGGCTTCCTTTTTATTACTAACTTGAGCGATAACCTGATCGCCCACCATCATATGATAACAGAAAGACTGCCTGTAAAAGACACTGATTAAGACTACCACAATCAGTAGTCCCGCCAGTCCTAACAGCAGTCTTTGGTTGAAATCTTTTTGTTTGGTATTTCTTCTTTTCCGCTTTCTCGGCGAGCGCTGCCTAGTACTTGATCTGGGCTTGATTGTTTCGTTGACTTCCGACACTTTCCTCTTTTTCCTCCCTTTTTTCACTCTCCTTATCTTATTGTACTAGTTATATGGTAACTTTGGCAATCCTTGTCTGGTAATTGATTATGCCAATTTTGCCCACAAAGGTCTGGATGACTAGATCTTAAACATTTTAACGGATTGTTTTAATCTCTCTGCCACTTCACTTAAGGAGCCGGCTGCTGAAGATACTTCCTCGATAAAACCTAATTGCTCCTCGGCAGCACCGGCGGCCTGCTGAACTTCACCGCTGGTTTCATTGGTCAAGTCCCTCAGTTTTTCCATTGATGCCGCCATTTCCTTTACTTGCCCCATTACATCCTCTGACGTATTTTTAATACCCTGCAATTGTTCGGCTACTTCTTGGGAAGAGACCAAAATCCGGGCAAAAATACCGCCTGCTTCTTCTACCAATTTCCTACCGTTATTTACCTCAGCTCCAAAGCCGCTCATTGCCTCCATGGAGCGACCGGCCCCTGCCTGGATCTCCTCTACTAACTCGGAAATCATCTTAGCGGACTGCTCCGACTGTTCCGCCAGCTTTCTGACTTCTTCTGCCACCACGGCAAAGCCCCGACCGTTTTCTCCGGCTCTGGCGGCCTCGATAGCCGCATTGAGGGCCAATAAATTGGTCTGGCTGGCAATATCGGTGATTATTTCCAGAATCCTGCCGATTTCCTGGGAACGTTCGCCTAATAACTTCACTAGGGAAATAGTATCGGTAGCCACTTGATCGATTAATCCCATTTGGGAAACAGCTTCCCTAATGGTGACCTCACCTTGTTGGGCATCTTGAGCAGCTTTGGCGGAAGTACCGGCAACTGCCAAAGCAGTACCGGTTATGCCGCTGACAGCTTGAGCCACTTCCTGCATGGCATTGACTCCCACATTAGTCCTTTCCATTTGGAACTCTGTATTCCCGGCTACCTGCTGCATCACTTGAGCAATCTCACCGGCAGCCTGACTGTTCTGGTCCGCCGCTTGATAGAGCTCCCGGGAAGCTTCGGATACTTCTTCAGCCAATACATCCAATTGTTTAATAATCTCCTCCCAAGACTCCACCATTCCGTCCAGGGTTTTCCCTAAAGGACCCAAGGCTCTCAAATTGGTTTCTTTTAGACGAACCGTTAAATCCCCCTGCGCAATAAAAGCTACATGATTGATGATGGCCTTCATGGGTACCACAAACCGCCGGAAATTGGCCCCGCCGATGATGGCTCCTAAAAGGGCTCCTCCTACAAAAATTGCAACTAAATTATACAGCACTGCACGACCGGTTATACCGTTACCCAGAATGACCCCGATACCAATCAACTGTGAACCTAATCCGGCCAAAATAACAGTTCGCCCCATATACTGCCAAGCAGATACGGTTTTGGCCTGCTTTTCCACCGGTACCACTCCTCCCTGCTACATACTTACTGCCAAGTCAAATGCTTCCCTTACGGCTTCCAGGACGCTGCGCGGACCGGCTGCGTCTCCAATAACATGGCATTTGATATTCATGGCTTTCAATTCTTGATGCAAGCTATTATTAGCTAATGCTCCCGTAGCCACCACTACTGTCTGCGCCGGCAGCCAACGTGCATCTCCTCCGGATTCTACTAAAACTCCTTGAGCACCCACATCTACCACCTTGTGCTTTACCAAGGTCTTAATGCCTAGTCGTTTCAGATCCGCCAGCATGGACCAGCGGGTAGATTGACCAAGGCCTTTACCTGCTTTTTTGTCCATCTCTACCAGCGTAATATCTCTGGGGTTTTGATAGAGAAGTTGTCCGGCTACTTCCGGTTTTTCCCCTTGGTACCAATTGAGAAAATGCCAGTTCTCGGCGTTCACGGCCCTTTCCAAAGCCAAATATAAGGCTGTTTCAATCCCGGAAGGTCCTCCTCCTACTACCACTACTTGTCGGCCGGCGGTAACTTTACCCCTGAGAATATCCCAAGCTCCCACTACCTCTATTCCTTCCGTACCGGCTACCGGAAAAGGTCCCTCCACTGCTCCGGTAGCCAGGATTACCTCTTGGTAACTCCCCTCAGCTACATTTTCTTTGGTGGCCTTTTTCCCCAAACAAACTTTTACATCCAAATCCAGCAGCTGTTGCTCCAAATATTTTAGCAGTCGCAAGAAATCCTGTCTTCCCGGCGGGGCGGCAGCCAGGTGAAGCTGACCTCCCAGCCTCTCTCCCTGTTCCCATAAAGTTACACGGTGACCTTTCAAAGCCAGTACCCTGGCTGCCGTCATTCCTGCGGGACCTCCCCCGACAACCAGGATTTCTTTCTTTTGAGACGCAGGCAGGATTTCCGTTTCCGCTTCTCTTCCTACCCGGGGATTAGTCATACAAGTTACACTGCGGCCGCCGAATACCTGATCCAAACAACCCTGGTTACAACCGATACAGGGGCAAATATCCTTCCACCGGCCCTGCCTGACCTTTTCGGCCCAAGCGGCATCGGCCAGGAAACCCCGGGCTACACCGATGAGATCTGCCTGTTCCGTAGCCAGTACTTGCTCCGCTGCCTGGGGATCATTTAACCGGTTGCAGGCAATCACCGGAATTGACACGGCTTGTTTAATATTACGAGCCAGGTAGACAAAAGCCCCTGTAGGCACATTCATAGTTAATTGGGGTACATGGGTTTCATGCCAGCCGCCGGTTACGTTGATAGCTGCAACGCCGGCTTTCTCCAGTTCCCGGCAAAAAGCCCTGGCTTCCTCCCCTGTATTACTACCCGGCATAAAATCATTTCCTGCCACCCGCACAATCACCGGATAATCCGGACCAACCGCCTCTTTCACCGCCCTGACCACAGCTAAAGGAAAACGGAGCCGGTTCTCCCAACTGCCTCCGTACTCGTCCTGTCTTTGGTTGGTTAGAGGGGATAGGAATTGGGAAATTAAATAGCCGGCACTACCCAGAATTTCCACTGCATCAAAACCGGCCTCTTTAGCTAGCAGCGCAGCTTTTGCAAAACTCTCAATAATCTGTTGGATTTCTTCCTTAGTCAGTTCTTTGGGAGTTTCCCCCGTTAACCGGGAAGCAACCGGCGAAGGAGCTACCGACTGCTGTCCGGTAAAAATACTATAGGCGTACCGGCCCGCCTGGTACAACTGGGCGGCAATCTTTGCTCCATGAGCTTGGACTGCTTCTGTTAAACGCTTCAGTCCATCTTTATAGCGTGGATGATCCAGCCTAATCATCCAGGGCCCGGCTCCTACCTGATCAATAGAACAACCTCCCACAATAATTAGGCCTGCACCGCCCTTGGCTCTTTCTACATAAAAATCGATTAAACGATCATTTACCTGCCCGTCCAAGGTGTAAGACAAATGCATGGCCGGCATCACGACCCGGTTTTTCAATTCCATGGTCCCGATTTTGATTGGTTCAAACAGACGCAATTTAATCCTTCCTTTCTCAAACAAGGAAAAATGAGCCTTCATTCATAAATGTTAAATTCAGCAAATATTACCAAATTCCTGCCCCCCTAGAGTAATTTTCTGATATCTGTCTATTTTGCATAAACTGAAAAACCTCCCAGAGGGAGGTCAGATTTGCTATTGTTGCTGCCAGGGAACGATATTGATTGCTTCCGGTTCAATCTGTTCCCCGTCGAATGTTACGATGGTGACGGAAGCATGGTCCACTCTCTGCTCCCACAGGTATTTAGGCCCCAAGGCATAAGCCAGTACTGCTTTAACCACCCCGCCGTGAGTAGCAATGGCAATAGTCCCTTCATGTTTGGGAGCAACCTCGCGAAGAAACGCCAGTACCCTTTTTTCTACGTCTTTTACTCCTTCGCCTCCGGGAATTACGCCATCTTCATTGCCGTACCAGGCATCATATTCCTGACGGTATTGGGAATAAACAGTGTTAAAGTCCAATCCTTCCCAACGACCCATATTTAATTCCCTTAACCGGCGGTCACAGACGGGCTCCAGCCCATGATGGGCGGCAATGGCTTTGGCGGTATCTTTGGCCCGGGAAAGATCGCTGGCATAAACAGCCTCCAACTTTTCCCCGGCCAAATAAGCTGCAGTAGCTTCTACTTGATCCCGCCCCACTTGATCGAGAGGCACATCACTATGTCCCTGAAATTTCCCCGTTTTATTCCATTCCGTCTGTCCGTGTCTAACCAAGATTACTCTCATGAATTATCCTCTCCCATCTATGCTACTGCTCAGCTCTAACAGCCTCTTCCAATAGTCCTACCAGCCTGTCGTTTTCCTCTCGGGTCCTAACGGCTATGCGAAAATAATATTCATCCAAGTTATAAAAACTGTGGCAAAGCCGGATCAAGACCCCTCTAGGCCCCAAAAAAGACTGGAGCTTTTCCCCGGTAATGCCTAAAGAACGGCTGCCGACCAACAGGAAATTAGCAGCACCGGGAAAGGGCCGAAAACCCAATTGACTAAGCCTATTACTTAAATATTCTCTCTCCCGGCTGATTTCCTCTACAACACGGCGTAAATGTTCCTTGTCCCTTAAGGAAACCAAACCCGCCGCCTGGGCCAGGGAATTGATCCGCCAAGGGGGTAGCAATCTTTCAAATTGCGTCGCCAATGGTTCTCCCGCCACCAGGTAACCCAGCCTCAAACCCG
>JAAYOX010000008.1 GCA_012520135.1 Clostridia bacterium | reverse complement strand
TCCCGGTGAGTAACAGGAATACCTGCATAAGCGGGTACTGCAATAGCGGAAGTAATACCCGGCACGATTTCAAAAGGAATGCCGTGTTCCACCAAAACCTCAGCTTCCTCGCCGCCCCGACCGAAAACGAAAGGGTCTCCTCCCTTGAGCCTGGTCACAACTTTCCCTTCCAAGGCTTTATCAGCTAACAGCTGGTTAATCTCCTCCTGCTTCAAAGTATGGCGGTCGGGAGACTTACCCACATAAATTAATTCTGCCGCCGGATCTGCATAATCAAGGAGCCTGGGGCTAACCAGCCGGTCATAAACAATGACGTCGGCTCCGGCGATACATTCCTTACACTTAAGTGTTAAAAGTCCCGGGTCTCCGGGACCGGCGCCTACTAAATAAACATATCCTTTTTCTCTATTCACAGGCCTCAATCTCCTGTCGCAATGTTTTTAGTATATCTGCTGCCCCCTGGGAGAGCAGTTGTGCTGCCAACTCTTTTCCCAGTTTGTCGGGTTCGTGGATACTTCCTTTAGCTGAACCTCTCACTACCTGAGTGCCGTCCAGGCTGGCCACAAGACCATGCAGCAGTATTTCTTCCTCTTCTACTTGTGCCAAGGCCCCAATGGGGACTTGACAGCCTCCTTCTAAAGTCCTTAAAAAGGCTCTTTCTGCCAAAACAGCCGCGGCAGTGTCCCGGTCATGGATCTTTGCCACCACGGCAGCGATTTCCGGGCGTTCCTCAGGGATCTCTACCCCTATGGCACCTTGACCCACTGAAGGCAGGCACAGTTCGTAAGGAATACGCTGGGTTACCAGGCGATCATAACCTAACCTGGCTACTCCCGCCGCTGCCAACACAATGGCATCCAGTCCCTCTTTTTCCATTTTGGCAATTCTGGTGCCTACATTGCCTCGTAAATCAACGATGTTCAAATCAGGCCTAACATTAAACAACTGGGCCCGGCGTCGCAAACTGCTGGTACCTACTTTAGCTCCCTGAGGCAAGGTAGTTAAGTTATATCCCTTAAGGGACAACAGCACATCTCCAGGCTCGGCTCTTTTGGTAATCGCTCCTATGGTAAGCCCTGCCGGTAAAACGGTGGGCAGGTCCTTCATACTGTGAACTGCCAGGTGGATCTCCCCCTGCAGCATGGCCGTCTCCAGTTCTTTAGTAAAAAGACCTTTGTCTCCTATTTTGGCTAACGCCACATCCAGGATTTTATCTCCTTTAGTCTTGATTTTTTTGACCGTGAAGGTAAGCTCCGGATGGGCTTCCTTTAGTGCCTTTAAGACCCAATCAGTCTGCCAGAGGGCCAAGGCACTCTCCCTGGTACCGATAATGATCTCTCTCACCTAATTACCCCCGTCCCTTTTGCCGTTGCTAGTGGGCTTTAACTGTTGCCGGTTTAAACGGTTTGCTTCATCGGGTACTTCCAGATCAAAAAGATTTTGCAGGGTTTCTGTATAAAGATGGCCCTGCCTGGTAGTGGCATATTCTTTTAAATTGATGATGGGACTATGAAGCAATTGGTTTATAATGGAGTTGGCTAAGGAGCCTACTATTTTTTTCTCCTTTTCCGTCAGCCTGGGCAAACGCCTTAAAGCCCTGTCCAGCTCATTTTCCTTAATGGCCTGAGCTTTTTCCCGCAGGGCAACAATGGTGGGGACCACAAACAGGGAGCCCAGCCATTTGAAGAAGTCATCGATTTCCTCTTCGATTAATTGTTCGGCTTTTTGAGCTGCTTGCTGCCTTTCCGCCAAGTTGTGATCGATCACCATGCGTAAATCATCAATATCATGAAGCTTTGCGTTAGGCAAAGTACCTACATCAGGATCAATATCCCTGGGCACGGCAATATCAATTAACAGTAACGGTGTGTCCCGTTTAGACAGGACATCTTCCACGTCTTTTTTATGAAACACATATACTGGGGCTGCAGTACAACTGATGAGAATATCAGCGGTTGCCATATAGTCTTGCAAGGCTTCCAACTTAACCGCTTTTCCTCCTAATTCCTCCGCCAACGTAACCGCCCGGTGGTATGAACGATTGGTTACAAATACCGTATCGACACCGTTGGCAATTAAGTACTTCACCGCCAACTGACTCATTTTGCCTGCACCCATTACCAAAACGGACTTTCCTTGCAACTCCCCGTAAAAACTACGGGCCAGTTCCACAGCTGCATAGCTGACAGATACGGCATTCTGATCGATTTTGGTTTCCGTGCGGACTTTTTTCCCCACGGAAATAGCCTGCTGAAACAAAGTATTGAGCACATTGTTAGTGGCTCCATACTCACAGGCATGCTCGTAGGCCTCCCGTACCTGACCCAAGATTTGGGTTTCACCGAGAATCATGGAATCCAGACCGGCGGCTACCCGAAACAAGTGCTTCACCGCATCATAAAGAACATGCCGGTACAAATAATCCTTATTCTCTGTCAGTGCCACACCGCAGTTTTCTTGTAAGAACTCAAAAATTCCTTGGGTCCCCAGTTCCACATCGGTAGTCGCCACATAAATTTCTGAACGATTACAGGTAGATAACACAGCACAACCTTCGATGGCGGTTTTCGACCGTAACCGGCCGTAGGCTTCCACCAAGTCTCTTGTGCTGAAAGCAAATTTCTCCCTGATTTCTACCGGGGCTGTTTTATGGTTTACTCCCACTACCACGATAAACATTGATTTACCCGCTCCTCAAGTATCTGTTCCTGATGGGACTCGATTAATTCCAACAGTTTCAGATGGTTTTCCACCAAGCAACGAAATACTTTTTCCCGTTGTTCCTGATCTGGTACTTTTTCCAGAACCTGCTCTCTTATTCGCCCCAGGTATTGCAATAGAGTTGCATATTCATTTCCATATTGTTGCTCTAATTCCTGCCTAATTTTTTTTGCTAAAGCAGGACTTTTTCCGCCGGTGGAAATACTAATGGTTAAATCTCCCCGGCGCACTATCGCCGGCACGATAAAACTGCAATACTCAGGATCATCTACCGCATTTATTGGAATATTCCGAGCAAAGCAATCACCAGCCACCCTCCGGTTTAATTCCTGGCAGTTAGTGGCACTAATTGCAATAAAAACTCCGTTCAAATCATCGACGGTATATTCCCTGGCCCGGTAGTTAATTATACCGTCCTCAGCCAATTGTTTCAATCCGGCAGTCACCTCCGGACTGACTACCACTACTTCAGCCTTACAGTCCAATAAGGATTTAACCTTACGTTCAGCTACCCTTCCCCCTCCGACTACCAGACATTTTTTATTGACCAGGTTTAAGGATACTGCGTAATAAGGTATACCCATCTCATTGCCCCTTCCTATCGGCTTGTGTATATTTTCGCTTTCCCGAATCTGATTCCCTGCCCAAAAGAATTTAACATAATATTAACTCATCGGGTCACACTTGTACACATTTAAATTATCGGACTACTTCGATAGCGGCTTTTTTTACCGCCTCATAGACCTGTTTGAGAGGAATTCCTTCTTCTTGGGCAATCCGGCGGCAATCCTCGTATTCCGGTGCAATGTTTATAATTTCTTCGCCTAGCCGGGCCACCTTCACCCGGGCCGGCCGGTTGCCCCAGGAACCTGCTACCGTAATGGTTTCATAAGGCAGCATATATTTTTTTACCGGATAAACTCTGAGACCGATGGAAGTGGTTTCCCGTAAAATCACCTGTTGAATAACAGGCAGCCGGTCAGGACTAACCAGCACCTTTAATAGGGTAGCGGGACGATTTTTTTTCATCTGCATGGGTACCAGGCTCACATCCATAGCCCCGGCTCCCTTCAAGATTTGCATCAGGTGGTCATAAAATTCCGGATTCATATCATCCAAATTTACTTCCACCATTAATGCCCTTTCGCCCCTGATTTCCCCCTTGCCTCCAAAACGGACCTGAGGATCCTCTGACCCGGTGTCTTTTTCGCCAATTATTAAGCGCAGTAAATTAGGTATTGGTAAATCGTAGCCACCCGCTCCATAGCCGATTTGCCTAACCTTCATTGCCGGCAGACTACCGTAATCCCGGCAATAAGCAGTCAAAAGGGCTGCTCCTGTAGG
>JAAYOX010000083.1 GCA_012520135.1 Clostridia bacterium | reverse complement strand
TTGCGACAATTTGATCACTTCCTTTACAGGCCTCCTCTCAGTAGACACCAAAAGGATACCATATTATTTATTGGAAGTGACCTAGTTTTCAATGAGCAGCCTGACCTAATTTTAGATTACCATAAACATCTCTATTTAAAAGAAGTGATCCCTAAACAGAAATACATACTGATGGAAAATGATGAGCCTATTGCAAATGTGGAACTGGTAGTCAATAAAAGCGGTTCCGAGACCATGACCATGCTTGCCCAGGGGCATATCGATTTAGGGTTGGCCTCAAATACGGCATTCATCACTTCCAGGGATCAGGGCAATCTCGTAAAAATATTATGTCCTGTCCATACAGAAGGGATCGGGTTAGTTGGTGCCTCTGATTCCCCAATCAATCAATGGGAGGATTTCGTGGCCCAAGTGAAAGCAGGAAATCGACAATTGTCAGTAGGTTATCATTCCCCCACCTCAGCACCCTTGATTCTTTTTGAGGCTGCATTACAGGATGCCGGAATCAATTACACTAAGGATCCGGCGGATGTAAATACACCGGTGTTATTGGTTGATCTGAAAGGAACCAGTAATCTTTTGCCTGCTCTGACCAGTAAGCAAGTAGATGCCTGGGTGGGACCCTCCCCTTATCCCGAACTGGCTGTTACGGAAGGGGCAGGCAAAATAATCCTGGACATGAAGCACATGGAGCCGGAAGGAAAATGGTATGACTTTCCGTGTTGTGTCCTGGGAACTACAGAAAAGTTCATTGAGGAATACTCGTCAGAGGTTGGTAAACTCGTTGAGTTAATTGCTATTGCCACCGAATACTGTGAAAGTCATCCTGAAGAAGCGGCAGCCGTTACAGCTGAATTTACCGGAGTGTCATTGGATGCGGCCAAAATGTCCACGATCAAATATACTGCGGAGCCGAGCGAGGCTTGGGTCAACAACATGGGGCTGACTTTTGACACTTTGAAAGAAACGGAGAGCTTATCAAAGGATTTGGCTGACAAAGACTTTGAGACTGCGAAGGCTGAAATATTTGACTTTTCTTTTATTCAAAAGTAATTGAAATATAACACAGCAGGGCTAAAGCTCTGCTGTATGTATTCCCGGAGCTAAGGAGGATGGAAGTTGTCGCTGGTGAAGAAATGGATGCTTCCGCTGGTTTTGCCTGTCATTTTTTTGCTTTCCTGGCAGTTGTCTGCTATCAACATGGATAACGCTATGGTATTACCGAGAATCGATGCAGTATTGACCATTTTGCTCCGACCCACGGACAATTTGTTGGGAATCGGGTCCCTGTTGACTAATACTTTTGTCAGTATTGTTAGAGTATTACTGGGATATACTCTTGCAGCACTGGTTGCTATTCCCTTGGGGATGGTGATTGGGTATTCAAGGCTCAGTGAAAAAATGTTGTTGCCTTTTATCAATTTGTTCCGCCCAATCGCCCCCCTGGCCTGGGTTCCTCTGGTACTGGCCTGGTTTGGGATTTCTAGCCTGGCAACAATTTTTGCCGTCAACAATGTTAAATTGTACGTGATGTTGAACAACATCAAATTATCGATGCTGTTCATTATTTTTATCGGAGGCTTTTTTCCGATCCTGACTAACAGCATTCATGGAGTCAAAAGTGCCAAAAAAATTTTCATCGATGCGTCCCTGACTTGTGGAGCCGATAAAAAAGACGTGTTTATTAAAGTCCTTTTGCCTTCCTCTTTACCTTCCATTGTAACCGGCCTGCGAGTAGGATTAGGGGTGGCCTGGATGTGCTTAGTTTCGGCGGAAATGTTGCCCGGCAGCCTCGCCGGGGTGGGGTATTTAATTACCCATGCTTATACCGTAGGGCGGACAGATGTGGTACTGGCCGGGATGATTGCTATCAGTTGTGTGGGAGGATTATTTGATTATTTATATCAGAAACTGGAGAAAAAACATTTCAAGTGGCAGAGCATGGAACGGTAGGTGGCATTAGATGGGTGATTTGATTACAATCCGCAATCTGTATAAAGTTTTTATCACGGAAACAGGCCAGGAAGTAAAAGCTTTGGAAGATATTAATCTTACTGTTGGGGAAGATGATTTTGTATGTGTTATAGGCCCCAGCGGTTCGGGAAAATCCACCTTGTTAAGATTGATGGAAGGGTTGCTGCCTCCAACTGCCGGGGAAATCCGGGCAATGGGGAAAGTGGTAACCCGGCCACTGCCGGAAGCCAGTATGGTCTTTCAGGAATACTCCCTGATGCCCTGGAGGAAAATCATCGATAATGTTGCTTTCGGTTTAGAAGTTCGCGGGGTTCCGAAAAAACGACGGCATGAAATTGCCTCCAATATCTTGAGACGATTCGGCCTGCGGGACTTTATGTTCAGTTATCCTTACGAGCTGTCTGGAGGTATGCAACAAAGGGCAGCTATTGCCCGGGCCTTGGCTACCTCTCCTTTGATTCTTTTTATGGATGAACCTTTTGGCGCGTTGGATGCCTTTACCAGATTTCAGATGCAACAGGAACTTATGGAATTTTGGCTGGAGGAAACCCGAGCCGTAGTCTTTGTTACCCATAGCGTAGAGGAAGCTATTTATCTGGGCAAACGGGTGGTGTTAATGAGTCCGCGACCGGGTAAAATCGCCCAAGAGTACCATATAGATCTTCCCTATCCCAGGGATCGGTTTGACAGCAATTTCCGGAGCTATTTTGAACAGATTATGGATCATATGAACCGGGTCAACGAGAAATAGCCGGAGTGATTTAAAAGCTTTTCGCCAACTTCTCAGCTTCTTTCAATGCCTTGACCATAATGGCGTCCAAATCCACACCGATAACATCCAAGTTGTTGGCTGCAATAGTAGTGTAATCAGTTACTCCCAAAAAGCCGAGGAGGGTTTTGATATACCTGTCTCCCATCTCCATTGATGCCAGGGGAGCTTCGGAATAGTCGCCTCCTCTGGTAGTGATATTGACAGCCTTTTTGCCTTGGCACAGGCCTACGGGGCCTTTGTCTGTATATTTAAATGTAATACCACTGATACATATATAATCAAAGTAGGCCTTGAGAATGGCGGGAACACCTAGATTCCATAGGGGTTCGGCAAAAACATATTTGTCCGCTTCAAGAAATTGATAAGTGTATTTTAAAATGGGGTGGTTTCTCCCTTCTTCCGGTGAAAGACGGTGTAAATATAGATCGTCCTCCGTTAGGAAGCCTATCCCTTCTTGATATAAATCCAAAGTAATGATTTCGTCCCCCGGATTAGTTTGTTGGTATATATCGATAAACCGGTCGGATATCTCATAGGTTCTCGAGTTCCCTTGGGATCTTGGATTTGCTTTGATATATAAAACCTGGCTCATTAATGTTCCTCCCT
>JAAYOX010000082.1 GCA_012520135.1 Clostridia bacterium | reverse complement strand
TTCATCCCCAAACCGGGCTCCTCTGAAGCCCACGATTAACATCGATTTGGTTTTATGCAGATTGTTAACTAGCAGCGGTTAAAGCTTACCTGCCGGGGATCTTGCCCTTCTCCATGGCAATCCGCATCATTTGCTCCTTCTTGTTTACAGGAGGAACGTAGATTTCTTTGCGCCGGACCAAAGCCATGGCTCCCTGTTTGCAGCCACGGATACAGGCCCCGCAGCCCAAACACTTCTCTTTGTCCAACTCAGCCTTTCTGCTCTTCTTGTCTCCCGGCACCCTCTCCGAAACACTTAAAGCGTTGACGTGACACCTCTTGGCACAAACCCCACAGCCATTGCACAGTTCATCATTGATATGAGGTATGAAATTGCTGGGATGTGCAGTCAGGATCCCATGCTCATTGGCAGACTTCAGAACTCCGCAGCAGCACCCGCAGCAGTGGCAAATATAGGCCGGTTTATTCTGGACGTTGTCCGCCAAATGAACAAGACCCAATTCCTCCGTCTTATCCAACACCCGGAGGAGCTCATCTACCGTAGCCCGGCGGGCAAATCCCCTTCTAATTAGCCATTCGGCTGCATTACCCAAAGAAGTACATACATCTTCAACGGGGGCGTCACAGGCAGTACCCAGGTGTTGGGCTTGATGCCGGCAATAGCACATGGTAAGAGAACCGCCGCCGGCATCCCGGATCATCTCCGAGGCCTTCTCGTAGGGTAAAACTTCAGTTTCCACTTCCTCAGGCATCAGGCTTTCATAAGCCCAAGTTTGAAACATCTTGGTAGGAGATCCGAAAAACTCCTCTACAACACCCGGTTCCTGGTGATAGGCATTGAATAGCTCCGCCAGTTCCTGCATGGGTAGCTTATCTGTCACCCGCATGAAAGTATATTCGAAAAACCCGATTACCAAAGGAGTAGCCATATAATAAAAAGAATCATGCCGGGGCACATCGATGACCAGGCCTTTGTCAGCCATATCATTCAGATGCCCCTTCAATTCTTCAGCAGGAATACCGGTGATTTCTACCAATTTCTCCAACTTAACCATCCCGGCCGGGAATTTGCTTCCAATCATGGCCTGGGTCTCCGTAAACATAATGTGAAGAATTTTCATCAAAGTCTCGTTCACCGGTGCACCCACCGGGTTTTTGTCCAGCCTTTTAGCCAGTGCCCGGTAAACTTCTTCTTTAGCCATGGTTAAATGACCCATCAAACTTCCCCCTTGTTTTATCAATTTAGCGCAACTTGCTGAGCAAACTATCGATGATAGAATTATCTAAATATATTTAACATTTTTCACTGAATACCTGCTCAGTCTTGCAAAAATAACCCTTTTACCTATAAAAAAAGGAGGGCCAGTCCATGGGCCCCCATTTCATTTCCACTCCGTCCCGGTCATATCTCTTTCCCTTTCCGGTAACAGCGGTGATATCAATCCTCAGAACACAAGTTACCCTAAAGCCGGCTCCAGCAGGCGTCCCAAAATAAGGCATCTTCCAAGGAGTATATGTAGTTTGTCAATAAACAAGCCGCGAGAAATTCGCGGCTTCTACTTATTGACATATATTGTTAGGCTTTAGTTACTTCACACAGCCCTTCCTTATAGGCCGGGAAGCAGGAGATGGAGTCGAACTGGCGGGCAACAAGCTTATTGGCATCAGCTTGAGGCCAGCCGTGGAAGATGTCGATGGCTCCCGGTCTTACCATATTGGTTACTTCCGCAAAAACGGTAATCTGCCCGTGAGGAGAAGACACGATTACTTTGTCTCCATCCTGGATACCCCTGGCTTTGGCATCATCGGGATGCAGGCGAACAATAGGCACCGGCATCAAATTCCTCAGGATAGGCATATCCCTCAGTTTACTATGGGTATACATGGGTACCCGGGAGCCGGTATTCAGAATCAGTGGGTACTTTTTCGCCAGTTCAGGCGTACTGATGGGACTTTCCACCGGCTCCCTATAGGTGGGTAGGGGATCATGGCCAAACTCTTCCAATACAGAAGAATATATTTCAATTTTACCGCTGGGGGTATTGAAGCCGGGCTGACCGTCTTTCCTCAGTAAGCCGGACTCGTATTTGCGATACTGTTCCGGTCCCGGCGGAGCAATAAAGACCCCTTCCGGCTTGCCTTTGAAATCTTCAATTCCTTTGCCGGTTGTAAATTTAAGTACCGCATCTACTGCCCTTTCCTCACTGCCGTTGAAGAATTCATCCGGGCTGACCAATCTGGAGCCTAATTCCATCATCCATTGCCAGTCAGGCTTTGCTTCTCCCAAAGGTTTAATAATCGGTTCCCTCAAAAAGACCCGGCGACCGAAGACAGCCAATGCCGCCATTCTTTCGTAAGGCATTGCCGCCGGCAGAACCATATCCATATAATTGTGAGTCCAGGGACGGAGATAGTAATCAGCCGCAACACCGAATTCCATGTTTTCCAGTGCTTCCTGGTATTCATGAGGCTGGGGCCACATCAGAGCGTTACCGCCGGCCATGACAATAGCTTTAATTTTGCCTTCTTTAACGTATTCCGGCATAAAGTTGGTTTGCATCTCCGTGAAATAGTGAGCCCAAACCGGTGCGTAGTCCGCATCCACTCTTTTGTCTCTAAGCTGGGGATATAAATCAGCAACCCGGGTGAACTTAGGTGTCCCGGCAAAGCTGTCAAAGGGCAGTGGATGGGTTGGGAAAACAATGCCCCCTTCTACATCAATATTACCTGTTAAAGCCATAAAGGCCAAAATACCCCTGTGGTTTTGCACAGCGTTGCTGCTATGGGTAGTAGGGGAAGCACTGCCCAGCCAGGTGGCCGGTTTCTCGGTACCGAAAAGGCTTACAGCGGCTTTAATCCGGTCCACGGGAATGCCGGTAATTTCCGCGGCTTTTTCCGGTGTAAATTCTTGGACGTAATCCTTCAACTCATCAAAGCCTTGTACCCAATTAGCTACGAATTCCTGATCATATAAACCCTTGTTAATCAATTCATTCATCATGCCCAAAGCTAAAGCACCGTCAGTGCCGGGCCGGAGTTGAAGATGAATATCCGCTAACGCTTCAACAGTAGGAGTTACTCTGGGGTCCACCACAATAAACTTGGTGCCGTTTTCTTTGGCCTTGATTAATTTACCAAATAGATGGGGTTCGCTCCAAGCCGGGTTCTTACTCCAGATAATGCAGAGCTTGGTTTTTGCCGAAGGTGCGGTTCCCGTAGTAGCTGACCCGTAGGTATTGAGAGCTGCAAGACGGGGAGCCCAGGCACAGGTAGAACTCTCATTGCCATAGTTTGGAGAGCCAAAAGTATAGGCCAAGCGCATCATGGCCGGGCGAGGTTCTTTCGGATCGCCACAGTAGAACATTACTTTTTCCGGGCCGTACTTTTCCTTAATATCGTTCAGTTTCGCCACTATAGTATCATAAGCCTCATCCCAGCTAATCCGTTGCCAGCCGGG
>JAAYOX010000081.1 GCA_012520135.1 Clostridia bacterium | reverse complement strand
GATGCCTCCGAAATCGCACCCTGCGGGTGCTCATGCCGTCGGCATTATCCCTCAGGCTCCTTCGCTCTTTTGATTTTGGCTCCAATTCAGCCCTCTGATTAACATCGATTTTGCCTTTATCTACATTCTGAAGCAGATAGATGTTAATCCGCTTCTTTTCTCAGTCGCTGGAAATAAACGAAAATAGGCAACGGGATCACGATCCAACCCATGCTTTTAATCAAGCTGTTTTTGGCCCTATTGATCTGACGATCCTTTTCAGCTTGAACCATGGCATCATATCTTTCCCTTAATTCCTGTTCAGAAACCTGCTCCGGCTCTCCTATTTCTCCTTGCTGAGTTCCAAACTCCATATCCTTGCTGCTATAACGGCGGAAATCTTCAAAAGTCTGGTAATAAGGCGTCGGAGCCACAATATCGGCCACTGCCATAAAAGCACTGACACTGCCTCCAATAATCATCATCAGAGTAGCAAATAACACTAAATAAACATACACGGTTTTAATCACGTTTTCTCCTCCTTGCCCGGCACTTCCCCTTACCGCCACAGCAATCACAAAGATTACCGCGATAATGAGGACAGGTACCACTGCTAACATTAAGACTGAACTAATCATGTGCACCCCTTTTCTCGCAACTATCCTTTGCAGTTATTTATCTAACTGATTAGACGTAAATAATGATAAATTGTTCCATTTCACACAGTCAAACCTTTGGCATAAACCAATGCATCACCTATCCTTCCTAAATTAACCTCTTTTTCCTCAGGATCTACGATGTCCAGTTTCATCAGTTTTTCGTAGGTATCTGCTTTCAAACCTGTCAGAATCAGTTTCTTCCCTGCTCTTTCAAACATTTCTTTAATTTTGCCTAAAATGATTACGCCGGTAGCATCTATTACCGGAGCATTCATCAGATTAATAATCACGATATCAGCACCGGCACTTTTAACCAGCATGGTTTTGGCAATGTTCTCCGCAACCCCGAAAAACAAGGCTCCCTCAATGGTGAAGGATTTTATTTTATGCGGTAAACCGGTACAATCCACCTGGTATTCCTTAACGTAGCTGTTGCCCATATTATACAGAAGAATAAGCCCCGACAGTAGGGTACCCATGGCCACTGCCGTAGCTAAATCCGTAGTAATTGTTAAAATAGTTGTGGCCGCAATCACGATGAATGCTTCCTTGGAAACACGGCAAAGAGTATAAGTTGCCTTAACTACCGGTTAGCCTGAGGCATTGACTATAATATTGACAGGAAAGAATAGCTATAGTATATTGTGTTTAGGGTTTTGGGAAAATTTAAGATTATTGCTTGATGTCCACTAGGGGAGCTTTTTGCTGAGAGAGTAAGCATTGCTTACTGACCCTTTGCACCTGAACTAGGTAATGCTAGCGAAGGAAAGTGGTTTTTCCTCGATTTGTGGCCGTCATTTTATGACGGCTTTTTGACTCACTTGCTCTCCGGACAGATTTCCAACAACCCGAAAGGAGAGGAGGTGAGATCAATGGAATATATCATCAACATTTTTCGGGATTTCTCCGAAATTACTGCCACCACCTGGTATGTCCTGTCCGGTATCGTGGTCTTGTCTATCATCGCTTTAGCGGCTAAACCAAAAACAAAAATCAACGTGAAGGCTTTAGTTTACGGAGGTCTGTTCATCTCCATCTCTTTTATCCTATCCTATGTCAAATTTTATCACTGGCCCCAAGGAGGTTCCATTACCCTGGCCAGCATGCTGCCCATGTTTATCTATGCCTACATTTTCGGTCCCCGGGCAGGCATTGCAGCAGGTGCGGCTTACGGACTTCTGCAGTTGATCCAAGACCCTTATATTTTACATCCCATGCAAGTACTTTTGGACTATTTTATCGCCTTTGCCGCCCTTGGCCTGGCAGGTTTTGTACCAGGAAACCTTAGTCTGGCCATCTTATTGGGAGGCTTCGGCCGCTTTTTCTCCAGCTTCCTGTCCGGTGTAATCTTTTTTGGCTCTTATGCGCCGGAGGGGATGAGTCCGATTATTTACTCCTTGGCAGTCAACGGTTCCGTTATTGGCACCGATACTCTGCTGTGTTTTGCCGTGGCATTATTGCCTCAGATTAGAAACGTAATTCTCCAGATGAAAACACAAGCAATAACAAACGGATACTAGGGATTAATCCCCGGTATCCGTTTTTCTTTAAGCCATCAGCAGGGCCATAATCGCTTTTTGGGCATGAAGCCGGTTTTCCGCTTCATCGAACACAACGGAATGAGGCCCTTCGATTACCTCATCAGTTATCTCTTCGCCCCGGTGAGCCGGCAGGCAGTGGAGTACAATCACATCTGATTTAGCCATTTTCAACAGCTCGTTGTTGACCTGATAAGCGGCAAAGGCCTTCTTCCTTTCCGCCGCTTCCTCTTCCTGACCCATACTGGCCCAAACGTCAGTATAGATAACATCTGCATCTTTGACTGCCTCTTCAATATTACCGGTAATGGAGATGCTCCCCCCCGTTTCAGTAGCCACTGCCGTAGACTGCCTGGTAACAGTTTCATCAGGCACATATCCTGCCGGGGAAGCAATAACCACATCCATTCCCATCTTGGCTCCCCCATACATCAGAGAATGAGCCATATTGTTGCCGTCGCCCACATAAGCCAGTTTCAAACCGGCCAGTTGACCTTTGTGTTCCTTGATGGTCATCAGGTCCGCCAACACCTGGCAGGGATGAAGCAAATCGGTAAGCCCGTTAATCACCGGTATGTCGGCGTATTGCGCCAATTCCAGCACTTCATCATGACTGAAAGTTCTGATCATGATCCCATCAAGATAACGGGACAAGACCCGGGCCGTATCTTTGACCGGTTCTCCCCGGCCAATCTGCAGGTCATTAGAGGAAAGGAACAATGCCATGCCGCCCAATTGATACATGCCCACTTCAAAGGAAACCCTGGTCCGGGTGGAACTCTTTTGAAAAATCATCCCCAAAGTCTTGCCTGCCAAATAGGGATGAGGGATTCCCTTTTTCTGTTTATATTTCAGATCAATCGCCAGATCTATTAAATAGTGGATCTCTTCCGGTGTATAATCATATAAAGATAAAAAATCCCGTCCTTGAAAACTTTTGTTCATTTCCATTAATTCCATATACCCGCCCCCAATTCATTTATTATTTTTTCAGTAAGAAAGGTTGCCAAAATTCATCTATTGACTCAGTTTTGCCAGTTCCTCAGCTAAGATTGCTACGGCCTCATCTACATCTGCCTCGGTGATAATCAGAGGAGGCAAGAACCGGAGTACCTTTTCCGCCACACCGTTGATCAAAAGGCCCTTTTCCCGGCAGCCATTGACCACACCGGCAGCGGCCACATCCAGTTCCATCCCCAGCAACAATCCTTTGCCTCTAACTTCTTTCACTACCGGATACTTTGCTGCCAATTCTTCCAATTTAGTTGCAAAGTAACCGGCTATCTCTTTGACTCCTGCTAAAAACCCGTCTGCCAGGATAGTCTCCAGTACAGCCGTTGCTGCCGCCGTGGCCAAGGGGTTACCGCCGAAGGTGGAACCGTGATCACCGGGCTTCAGGGCAGCCGCTACCTGTTCCTTAGCCAGGAAAGCACCAATTGGTACGCCCCCTCCCAGTCCCTTTGCCAGGGTCATAATATCAGGTTCCACACCGTAAAGTTGGTAGGCAAATAACTCCCCGCTTCTCCCTATGCCGGACTGTACTTCATCAAAAATAAGCAGTAGATTTCGGTCATCACAAAGCCGCCTTACTTTGGTTAAGTAGTCGGGCTCGGCAGCATAGACACCGCCTTCACCCTGAATAGGCTCCATCATGACGGCACAAGTATGAGGACCGATAGCATCCTCTAATGCTTTAAAGTCGTTAAAAGGAACATATTTGAAACCGGCCGGCAATGGCTTAAAATCCTGGTGAAACTTGGACTGCCCCGTAGCAGCCAAAGTAGCCAATGTCCTGCCGTGGAAAGACTTATTCATTGTAATAATTTCGAATTTGTCCTCACCGTAATGCTCCTTGGCATATTTACGGGCAAGCTTAATCGCTCCTTCATTGGCTTCCGCACCGCTGTTGGCAAAAAAGACTTTATCACTGCAGGAATTCTCCACCAACAGCTTCGCCAGTTTCACCTGAGGCTCAATCCAGTATAGGTTGGAAACGTGCAGTAACTTTGCCGCCTGCTCTGTAATAGCTTTCGTTAAGGCCGGATGGTTGTGCCCTACAGCATTGACTG
>JAAYOX010000080.1 GCA_012520135.1 Clostridia bacterium | reverse complement strand
GGTCCCTGGCCCTGGTCCAGGGAAGTCTATGGCCGGCTGCTGGAGCAGCTGGCCCTGGCTCCCATTGTGAGCTTCGATTTGATCCTGGATGTGCCTGGTGACCCGGAAGGGGACCAGGCCTTTGTCCGGTCTATGGCAGAGCACGGTGGTGCTGTCTTGGCCACCATGTTCTCCTTTTTCCAGGAAGACGGGGAAGTCTACACAGAATTGCTGGTTCCCGCCGACCCCTTCTGGGAGACCTTGTTGGCTACCGGCTTTGTCAATACGCCCCAGGATCCGGACAACAAAGTACGTAATATTACCCCGGTAGATCTTAATCTAATGGATGAACCCTACCCCTCTTTGAGTATCGCTACCTCCCTCCTGGCCATGGGACATGCACCGGATGATTTGGAGTTGATGGGCGGCAGTTTGCGAGTGGGAGAACGGGTGGTTCCCCTGACCGGAGACGGAAGACTGCTCCTGGACTTCTACGGGCCGGCGGAAACAATACCCACTTACAGTCTTGCCGATGTGGTCTTTGGCCGGGTTCCTCCTGAAGAGTTCCGGGATAAAGTTGTACTGGTGGGTGTCACTTCTCCCCTGTTCCATGACCAGGTGCAAACACCCTTTACCAAAGGCAATCTGGTCTTGGACGGGAAACTGGCTCCTCCAGGAGTAGAGTTACATGCCACGGTCGTGGAGAATATGCTCCACGGAGAATTTTTCAACCGGGCTCCTACTTCCCTTAACCTGGCTCTCATTGTCTTGGGCGGTTTTTTGGCACTGTTCTTAACTGCTAAAAGAAACCCCTGGACCGGTCTGGCCATCACAGTGGGGATCCTAGTCCTGTTTACCGCCACGGTAACTCATTTCTGGTTCCGCAATCATTATTGGATCAACCTGGCGGCCCCTGCCCTGTCCGTATCCCTAACTTATGTGGGCCTGACCATTGAAGGTTATGTGCGGGCAGAAATGGACCGGCGGAAAACCAAAGCTCTTTTCGGCCGTTATGTTTCCCCGGCAGTTGTGGAACAGCTCCTGACTAACCCGGGACAAGTAGAGTTGGGCGGGATAAGACAAGATGTTACCGTCATGTTTTCCGACATTCGCGGTTTTACCTCCTACAGTGAAGGACGACCGCCGGAAGAAGTGGTACAACGATTGAACGAGTACATGACGGAAATGACCGCTATTATCTTTCGTCACGGAGGCATGTTGGATAAATATCTGGGCGACGGGCTGATGGCCGTTTTCGGTGCCCCCATTCCCTACCCTGATCATGCCAGAAGAGCCTTAGCTGCCAGCCTGGAAATGCAAGACCGGCTGGAAGAACTGAATCAGATATGGATTGCCCGGGGTGAAGGTACCTTTAGGTCAGGGGTAGGCCTTAACTCCGGCAGTGTAATTGTTGGAAACATCGGCAGCCCGGAGAGAATGGACTATACGGTCATCGGTGAGGATGTAAACTTGGCTGCCCGCCTGGAAGGCATGAATAAAGAGCAGGGCACCACCATCATCCTGTCCGATCGCACTTTAAAAAGCATGGAAGCCAATAGTTCCACGGCTGATTTTAACATTCGTTCTTTGGGTGCAGTTCCTGTCCGTGGTTTTGAAGAACCGATTCCTATTTATACGGTTGACGGATGGGCGACAAAAGAGACACCTCAAGTCAGCTAATGATCGAAATTTTGTGTAAGGGAGACTGGCTAATGAAAGAAGAAACGCCCGACATCAAAGAACTGCAACAACGGATTGAAGAACTAGAGAAACTACTCCGGGTCAGCATGGTGTTAAACTCCAGCCTACGTTTAGAAGATGTATTGGTAATGGTTCTGGACCAGGCCATGGACACTTTACAGGCCGAGGCCGGTACCCTATGGCTGTTCACCGAGGACGGTTCTGAACTGTTGCCCCTGGTAGCCAGAGGACCTAAAGCTGACGCTTTGAAAGGATTGCGGCTAAAACGCAAGGAAGGATTAGCGGGCCAGGTAGCTGACTCCATGGACCCGGTTTTAATCTCCGATGTGGCCAAAGATCCCCGGTGGGCCAAACGTTTCGACGATGCCACCGGCTTTGTGACCCGTTCCCTTTTATGCGTACCCATGATCAATAAAGATAAGTCCATCGGCTGCCTGCAGTTAATCAATAAACAAGGAGGGCAATTATTCTCCGAGCGGGATTTGCACTTATCCATGTCTTTAGCAGGCCAATCGGCGGTAGTAATTGAAAACAGCCAATTGTACAGCCGTCTGGATTTACTGTTGACCAGCTTAATCCGCACCCTTTCCTCTGCCTTGGATGCCAGGGACCCTTATACCCAGGGGCATTCAGAGAGAGTCAGCAAATACTCGGTCGCTATTGCCAAAGGTATGGGTCTGCCGGCCGAGGAACTGGACAGCATCGAAAAGATTGCCTTGCTGCATGACATAGGTAAAATCGGAGTGCGAGATAATGTGCTGCTCCAACAGGGACCTCTTGATGATGAGCAATGGGAAATGATGAAAAGCCATACCGTAGTAGGCGCTCGTATCCTCAATTCCATTGAACCGAAATCGTTAG
>JAAYOX010000079.1 GCA_012520135.1 Clostridia bacterium | reverse complement strand
TTTTAACGAGTCCTGCTGTTCGTTTTGGCATGTGTTCCATTTCCACTGTTCAGTTTTCAAAGACCAGTTTCGTCTCTTGACGACAAGCTTTATTCTACCACTCGGGCCAACTCTTTGTCAACCCTTTCTTGTCGCCATTTTTTGCCGGGCGTCGTGGCCCAGCAGGAATTATATTACCATGGGCCGGAGGGATTGTCAATACATTTTTCAACAGACACAACTCAATTTATGGTTGTTTTCCCGCGGCTCGTGTTAATATAACATAATTCCACAATCCCTGTCAACACTTGATATCGGGTTTTTGGCGGTTGTTATTTATTGAAACAATGATTGGCCAAAATACACTTGGGGAACAGGGCCTACTATAATTGCATCGGCAATAGGTATTCTGGTATCCACCGGAACCGTTGTGTTTATTAAAGGAAAAACAATTTTTACTTTGCTTTGTACCGTTAAATAGATTCTATGTCTCGTTTGGTTTATTCCTGCAGCTTCAAAAGTATCTTCCACATCAATATGTACTACTCCCATAGGCACCATGACCATTTTGATCACGGGGCCCAAGTTGGCTAATAACTTAGCACCGAATACCTGCCCCAAAGGAACACTCAGTCTTTTTTGCTCCATCTGTTGTAAAGAGTGTTGAATAGCTATTTCAGCTTCCGACTTAATTTTGTTGACTAACATGGTATTGATCTGCATAAAGATTACTTGATTGTTAACATCCTTTTCCGCCTCAATTAAGTCTGAATAACTGATGTTAGCCGACACTTGTTCCAATACCGCACTGTTAATGGCATGGCTGGCTGTCCAGGTAGCTTGAGCCTCTGCTAAAGTAATAATGGTATTCCTTAAAGAACGCTCTATAAATCCCAGGGAAAGGAGAATAGCTAGAATTAAAAAAAGGAGTATTACTTTTGGCTTCTTAGATCGCCGCCTTAGCATCCTTCCACCTATCCTTTCCCATAGACTTCCAGCACTATAAATACTATATGCTTTTAGATCAACTATTGTTACACTTGCCCTTAAATAAAAAGACACCGGCATGTTGCCGGTGCTAGCCCTTTCTTATTTGAGCAAACTTCCTCCGTCCTACCTGTACTACCATATCATCTGTTATTGCTACTTCATATGTGGGATCTGTAACCTTTTCTCCTTCTATCCTTACTGCCCCCTGAACAATTTGACGCCTGGCTTCACTGGTGCTGTTGACCAGCCCGGCTTCCACCAACAGCTTAGCTAGCCAAATGGTACCTCCCTCTAATAAGTCCGGACTAACGGTGACCACAGGCATTTCCGAAGGCAATTCCCTTCTTTGGAACACACGCTTGAATTCCCCTTCAGCATGCTGGGCTGCATCTTCTCCGTGATATAAACTAACAATCTCCCTGGCCAACCGCATTTTCAAATCTCTGGGGTGAACCGTTCCTTGGGCCAGACTAGTTTTAATCTCCTCTAATTCCTCTAAAGGTACCGTGGTGACTAATTCAAAATATCTTACCATTAATTCATCTGCCAGAGACATGACTTTGCCGTACATTTCTTCCGGTGCCTCGTCGATGCCAATATAGTTACCCAAACTCTTGCTCATCTTTTGCACTCCATCCAGGCCTTCAAGAATGGGCATTGTGATGGCAATCTGAGGCTCCAAGTCATATTCTTTCTGCAAAGTTCTTCCCATTAACAAATTGAACTTCTGGTCTGTTCCTCCCAATTCTACATCTGCTTCCAGAGCTACCGAATCGTATCCCTGCATAAGTGGATAGAAAAATTCATGGAGGCCTATAGGTTGATTGTCGTGATAACGACGGGTAAAATCGTCTCTCTCCAAAATCCGGGCCACGGTAGTTTTGGCTGCCAATTCAACAACATCCTGAAAAGTCATGGCGCCCAACCATTTACTATTATAGACTACCTCTGTTTTATCAGGGTCAAGGATCTTGAAAATCTGATTTTGATATGTTACGGCATTAGCCTGAACTTCTTCTTCAGTTAACTGCTTTCTGGTTTCCGATCTGCCTGTAGGATCTCCGATTCTACCTGTAAAATCACCAATGATAATAATTACCTGATGACCCAGCTCTTGAAATTGACGCATTTTATGCAAAACCACAGTATGACCCAAGTGAATATCAGGAGCACTAGGATCAAGACCCAGTTTAATTTTCAACGGATTTCCTGTGGTTAATGACTTTTCCAGTTTTTTTGCCAGTTCTTCTTCAGAAATGATTTCGAATGTACCCCGCTTGATTACAGCCATTTGCCTTGCAATTTCTCTTTGTAAGGACATTTCGTAATTATACCCTCCTCAAAAATAGTGTTCCAAAATAAAAAACCCTCTATCCTAAATAAGGGACGAGAGTCTAACCCGTGGTACCACCCTTTTTGCCGTGAAGCCACTCTTAACCCTTTAACGGAGGTCACCGTCCTTTTGCCGAAGTTTTTTCAGTGGGAACAACCTGATGCCACAGATCGTCCATTAATAATGAACAAAAATCTTCGGACAGGCACTCACAGATGTAACTCCCTCATTAAGGTAGCCAACTTTCACCGGCCGTTGGCTCTCTAAAGTACCTTAAGTAATGAGGTTTGCTCTGCTCATCGCTTTCCGGTTAAATTATTGGACATATTATAGCATTTCACGTCCTTTCGTTGCAAGTATTTAGATGCTATCATTAGGTTACTTATGTTATAATGAGCAATATTAGCTTATTACAGTAATTGGACTAATTGAGTTGGTAATTTGGTCAAGGAGGTTGTCGTTAATGCCTGCACAAAAGAAAAAAAGACGCCGGCGCTTAAATATTAAACGTCTTATCATTTTAATCATTCTACTAGCAGTCATTGTCACCGCCGGAATAGGAGCCGGTTTTGTAGTAGGTGTAGTTCGTAATATGCCTAATTGGCAGCCTGACAGCATCGAGGCAAACCTAACCACCTTTTTTTATGATAAAAACGGTGAACAAGTTGCTACTCGCTATTTAGAAAATCGGATTCCGGTTTCCTTTGATGAAATTCCTGATACGGTCAAAGAAGCATTTCTGGCCATTGAAGATCACCAATTCTATAATCACAATGGAATCAACCTTTATCGAATCATGGGCGCTGTATGGGCCAATATCCGCCATGGGTGGGGTAGTCAAGGGGGTAGTACCATAACTATTCAATTGGCTAACAAAGCATTTATTGATCACCACGAAAAAAAGTTGGAGAGAAAAGTTCAAGAAGCCTTAATGGCTATTCAGCTTGAACGGATTTACAGCAAAGATGAGATATTTGAAATGTATCTAAATCTTATTTATTTCGGTAACGGTGCCAACGGTATTCAGGCGGCCGCCCGCTCCTATTTCGGCAAAGACGTAAGTGAATTGGATTTAGCGGAAAGCGCATTTTTGGCAGGGGTAGTACAGCGACCTGCTACCTATAATCCTTATAAAAACCCAGACAGGGCTAAAAGCAGACGTAACTTGGTACTGGATCAAATGGTCAAATACGGGTATATTACCGAAGCGCAAGCTGCTGAAGCTAAAGCACAAGATTTCAATTTGAATACTCAACAACAGCAACAGACCAGTAAATACCCCTTCTTCATTGACCATGCAGTCCAGGAAGCTGAGGACATCCTGGAATCCTTAGGTATTAGTCCTATGGAATTGTACCGTTCCGGGTTACATGTTTATACCACAATGGATACCAAGATACAACAAGCTATGGAAGATGTCTACAGTAATCCGGACAACTTCCCACCTGTTAATACAGAAGAACCGGTGCAAAGTGCCATGGCGGTATTAGATCATCGTACCGGCGAAATTCTGGGTTTGGTTGGTGGAAGAGAACACGTTACTCAGCGGGGACTCAACAGAGCTACCCAAGCTAAACGTTCTCCCGGTTCTGTAATCAAGCCTTTGGTAGTCTATGGTCCAGCATTGGAACAGGGTTTTGGTCCCGCAACGGTTTTAGATGATGTACCGGTTTCCTACCCAAATCCCGCCGGCAAACCTTATGAACCCAGAAACTATGATGGACGCTGGAGAGGCCTGATCACCATGCGGGAAGCTGTTAAGCACTCCGTTAATATTCCTGCCGTCAAAACCATGGAAATGATCGGAGTTAATACAGGATGGGAATTTGGCAAAAGGCTAGGACTTCCCCTAACAGATAATGATCGCAATCTAAGTTTGTCATTAGGTGGAATGTCCCATGGGTTCTCTCCCCTGGAAGTGGCTTCTGCCTACGGTGCCTTTGCCAATAAAGGAATCAGGGTAGAGCCTTATGCCATCAGCAAAATTTTGGATAATGAAGGTAATGTTATTTGGGAAGCCAAACCTCGCCAGCATGTAGTGATGAGTGAGGAAACCGCTTATTTGATGACTGATATGTTAATCTCAGTAGTTCAGTCAGGCACCGGTACCAGAGCCAAAATGAACAGGCCGGTAGCCGGAAAAACCGGTACTACTCAACTGCCTGATCTGCCGGAGTTCCGGGGAAAAACAGGTAACACGGATGCCTGGTGGGCCGGCTATACACCGGAGTATACCGGGGTTGTATGGATGGGATACGATAAAACAGATGGTAATCACTATCTGAACCGGGTTTACGGAGGAAGATATCCTGCTCAGATTTGGAAAGCTGTTATGGAAGTGGCTTTAAAAGATGAGCCGGTTGTGGAGTTTGAGCGTCCCAAGAATATTGTTTACCGCTCGGTGGATGCCAAATCAGGTTTAATACCCAGTGATTTGACACCGCCAATGTTCATCATTACCGAAGCTTTCCACAAAGACCATGTTCCCCAAGATTATTCCGATGTATGGGTGGAAGCTCAGGTCTGTGCTGAAAGCGGTTTGTTACCCAGTCCCAATTGTCCTCATGTATTGACCGGCTTGTACTTGAAGAGGCCTATTCCTTATGATCCGGAAAAGAAAAAACCTGAAGACGCAGACTTGGAGTTACCTACTACTGTCTGCCCCATTCATGGTTCCGGAGAAGCTGTTCAGCCGGCGGAGGGATTTGAGTGGCCTGAGGAGTTTGACCGGCCTGTAGATACTCCTGCGGAAACACCACTTGATGAGGAGACATCAAGAGATGAACAGAAAAAACCGTCTCCGGAAGACAATATAGAAATCCCCCGTGGGCCTGCAGCACCGGAGCTAGGGGGACAAATCTCTGAGAATAACGGGAGGTCGACTGTAACCCTGATCTGGAACCAAGTTGGTGAAGAAGGCAGTATTGCCTACTCTATCGAGAGATGGTCCAAAGAGAATCCCACCCGCTACAGTATTGGCATGACCACAGATACCTCCTTCGAGGATACCAAAGTGGAAAAAGGTCAGACTTATTATTACCGGGTATTCGCTATTGATAGCAATGACTTAAGTACACCTTCCAATGAAATAACAGTGTTAATTCATTAAATGAAGTAACATTAGGGCGTGTCGCCTACGTTTATAAATAAACGTTTTGCGACACGCCCCTTTTGCTATTTGAATTCAACTACCGTGACACCGCTTCCTCCTTCAGCAGGATAGCCAAGACGGAAGTTTTTTACATTAGGTTGGGTTTGTAACATACCGGTAATCGCCGCTCTTAATGCTCCTGTCCCTTTCCCGTGGATTAGATAAACGGTAGACAGGTTACTTAATAAAGCATCATCAAGATACTTTTCGGTAATTTCCAAGGCTTCATCAACAGTGTACCCTCGAAGGTCCAACTCCGTCGACATTGCCCGGGTCTTATCAATAACCATCTTTGCTACGCTGGTTGACCCTTGCTGTACATTTTCTTTTTCCATCACTCGCAAATCATTGAGGGTTACCTGTACCTTCAAAATGCCCACTTGAACCTGAACCTCACCTTGGCTGTTAGGTTCACTTAAGGCAGTGCCCTTTTGGTTTAAACTGACTATATAAACCGGGTCTCCGGGGCGAACAGCATCCGGAGCATCTTTTTGATATTCATTGGCGGTACCGCTCAGGTTCTTTTGGGTTTTTTCTTTTAAATCATGGAGACGTCTTCTTGCTTTTTCAATTGCCACAGCTTGCTCCCGCTGCTCCCTCTCCTTAGCGGCCTTTCGAATGTCGTTTACCAAATTTCGTACTACCACTTGGGTTTCGTCAATCATCCTTTTCGCTTTAATTCGTGCTTCTTCAAGAATTTGCTCTTCCTTACGATGTAATTGGAGTCTCTCTTCTTCTAATTGCTTCTTTAACTGCTTCAGTTCATACTGAAGCTGGCTGCTCAACTGCTGATCTTCTTCTAAACTCAACCTTCTGGTTTCCAACTCTTCCAGGAGCGCCCCTACTTCCAACTCATCCCGGGATACATAAGATCTGGCCTTTGCAACCACTTGAGGATCCAAACCTAAACGGGCGGCAATCTCAAAAGCATTACTCCGACCCGGCATACCAATTAATAGCCGGTAAGTGGGCTTAAGACTTACCGGATCAAATTCTACACTGGCATTCTCAATCCCAGGAGTGTTATAAGCAAAAGCCTTTAATTCACTGTAGTGGGTAGTAGCCACGATTCTGGCTCCTGCCGAATGGAGGGTATTTAAAATAGCCATTGCCAAGGCTGCTCCCTCGGTAGGATCAGTACCGGCTC
>JAAYOX010000007.1 GCA_012520135.1 Clostridia bacterium | reverse complement strand
CAAACAAAAACAAGGCTAAACCGCCTAAAAGAGTCAATATCATTTGCAACAATTATTATCTCTCCTTGGCTATTTGTGTTTTTTCATGCCGAAAAATACCCAACTTATTATAGCATAAAAGGACAACCCTACCAAGAGAAAGAAAACACCCATTTTTTAAAAGTGTGGGTGTTAATAAAAATATATGCTATTTGATTGTGTAAGACAGCAGGCGTCCCGGCTGCAAATTAGGATTGAGATAGTCTTGCGGATCGGTGCTGATTATCCTCGCAATACGGACAGCATTTTCACCGGCCGGTTCCAACTCGACAGTAACTCCGTCAATAGTTTCTTTAATTCTTTTGTAACCGTCTCCAAACCCTTCCAATGTCCACTGGGGTGGCATGACTGAATATACTAGCATGTTAGACCACTTCCCTGTGCTTCTTTAATATTGATTAACTCCTGTAATTTTGCCAATGCCTGGGATAAACCGCCTACTTCATCGATTAAATTTACTTCTACTGCTTGTTTTCCGACTACTACCGTTCCTATATCCATGGCCAGTTCACCGGTTTGCAGCATTAACTTCTTGAACTCCTCCTGGCTGATTTTGGAGTGTTTGGCTACAAAATTGATTACTCGCTCCTGCATTTTATCCAAATATTCATAGGTCTGGGGAACCCCGATCACCAGTCCGGTTAACCGAATGGGGTGTATGGTCATGGTAGCGGTTTCGGCAATAAAAGAATAATCTGCTGCCACCGCAATAGGAACCCCAATACTGTGACCTCCACCCAGTACAATAGATACAGTCGGTTTGGACAGACTGACAATCATTTCCGCAATAGCGAGCCCTGCCTCCACGTCACCACCAACTGTATTGATAATGATCAGTACTCCTTTAACGTCAGGATCTTGCTCCAAAGCCACTAACTGGGGAAGCAAATGCTCATACTTGGTAGATTTATTTTGAGGGGGCATAACCACATGACCTTCGATTTGGCCTACTATGGTCAGTGTATGGATAGCCGACTTCTGCTTGGGTAATTCCAATTGACCTACTTCTTTAAGGTTTTCCAAAGCCTGATTAGCGGTGTTTTTTATGGGTTCCGCCGCAGTATTTGACTTGCCCTGCAAATCCTCAGTCACTGGCATATCTGCCCGTTGCTTATCCACAGTAACATTCCTCCAGCTTTAGTTTCTGATTTCAATCCTAGTATTTGCAACCCTAATCAAATAGATACAAAAAGACCCGTTTCCGGGTCTCAGACTGTTGACAAAAGGGCAATCGGTGTTAATCGAAGGGCTGAATTGCGGCCAAAATCAAAAGAGCGAAGGAGCCTGAGGGAGAATGCCGACGGCATGAGCGCCCGCAGGGTGCGATTTCGGAGGCATCCGAGACGACTGAGCTCATCCCCAAACCGGGCCCCTCTGAAGCCCGCGATTAACACCGATTGGGAAAATATAGTTTGTCATCAAGCTAAGACCCGTTTCCGGGTCTTTTACACTTCCATGATAATGGGTAGGATCATGGGACGTCTTTTAGTTTTCTCATACAGGAACTTGCCTAATGTATCCCTGAGATGAGATTTGATGGCAGACCACTCGGTAATCTTCCTCTCCTGACATTTATCCAAAGCACACTTTACCTTTTCTTTGGCCTCTTCCAGCAGTTCTTCCGACTCCCGTACATAAACAAAACCACGGGAAACGATATCGGGACCGGCCACTACCGTCCTGGTATCTTTACTTAGCGTGACAACTACTATGAGAATACCGTCCTGAGAAAGCTGCTTGCGATCCCGCAATACAATATTGCCCACATCCCCTACACCCAAGCCATCCACCAGAATCTGACCGGCAGTAACCTTGCCTACGATTTGGCCTTTATCAGGAGTAAACTCCATAACATGACCGTTTTCGGCAATAAAAATGTTTTCCTCCGGGATACCCAATTCCCGGGCCAGCCGTGCGTGTTTAACTAACATACGGTACTCCCCGTGAACAGGTATAAAGTATTTAGGTTTAACCAAATTAATCATCATCTTCAGTTCTTCCTGACTGGCATGGCCTGATACGTGGATACCGGAAACTTTCTCATGAATCACGTCGGCACCTTGCTTAAACAAGTTATCTACGGTTCGGGCCACCATTTTTTCATTGCCCGGAATAGGGGTGGCAGAGATAACTACCGTATCACCCATCATGATTTCCAACCGGCGATGATCAGACATAGCCATTCTGGTTAAAGCAGACATAGGTTCTCCCTGACTGCCTGTAGTAATAATCACTGTCTTCTCTTTGGGAAGACTGGCCACCTCATCCAAATCAATCAAAGTGCCTTTAGGAATCTCCAGGTAACCGTTTTCTGAAGCAATATTGATTACGTTAATCATACTTCGCCCTGCAACAGCCACCTTGCGCCCATATTGGTGAGCTGCAGTAATAATCTGCTGTAGCCGGTGCACATTGGAAGCAAAGATAGCCACTATTATCCGTTCCTGGGATTGATGAAAAATTTCAGTTAGGGAACTGCCTACGCTCTTTTCTGACAAAGTATAGCCCGGTATTTCCACATTAGTACTGTCACTGAGTAGAACTAATACTCCCTTTTCTCCCAGTTGGGCAAACTTTGCAAAATCAGTCACCTCACCGTCAACCGGTGTTTGATCAAACTTAAAATCGCCTGTATGAACAATCGTTCCAATGGGAGTATGGATGGCTAAAGCTATAGAATCCGGAATACTGTGGCTGACCTTAATAGCTTCCACATGAAAAGGTCCAATCCGAATCTGATCCCTAGGCTTAATCTGGTTTAACTTAACGCTGCCTACCAGGTTGTACTCCCTCAGTTTACCTTGAAGCAGTGCCAAGGTAAGCCTTGTACCGTAAACCGGCACATTCAGTTCCCGCAAAACGTAAGGCAACGCACCGATGTGATCTTCGTGTCCGTGAGTCAGCACAATACCTTTTAACATCTTTTTGTTTTCCAACAAATAGGTGATATCAGGAATCACCATATCAATACCCAACATTTCTTCTTCCGGGAAACTCAACCCACAATCGATCATAATCATGGAATTATTATATCTGATAATTGTCATATTCTTGCCAATTTCCCCCAGGCCTCCCAGGGGAATAATACTAATCTTTTGCTCAGTTTCCGCCATTTAAGCACCTCCAAATTATTGATTTAGAATAAATAATAAACAGCCGTACCAATAAGAAAATTAAGCTTCTGCCATCAGACGAAAGCCCAAAAAATTTCTTGCAGGTTCCGTTCCATATGTTGGGCAACAAAAAAACAAAGCGCTTCCCGTGCGCTTTTAAGGCAGCTATAGGGATTGTAAATTCCGCACCAGACCTCTTAATAGGATTATACTAGATTTTGTAAACATTCTCAAGGTTGACCATGGGCTACATTCGCTAAAATTACGACTTTATTTTTATAATGTATAGTGTTGCCACAGATCTTAGGGAAAATTCAATCCAACGGCAATTAACGAACACAAAAAAACCCGGCTACACCAGCCGGGTCCGTAATCATAGTTTAACAGGTTTTATTCTTACTTAAGTAAGCCATAGTCTTTTAATACTGCTTTCAATGTAGCTAATTCCTGTTCATTCAACGGTACCAAGGGCAGCTTCACTTCCCCAACAGGATAGCCCAGCAATTTCATCGCTGTCTTCACAGGGACAGGATTAGTAGTTAGGAACATAGCTTTTGCCAAAGGATATAATTCTTGATGGATTCCCCGGGCTTTAGCAATGTCCCCGCTAACAAAAGCAGTAATCATCTCTTTAATCTGTTTACCTACTAAGTGACCGGCAACACTGACTACTCCATGGCCCCCCACAGCTAACATCGGCAATGTTAAAGAATCATCACCGCTATAAACTTTCAAGACCGGGGAGATGTTACAAAGCTCGGTAGCTTGATCCATATCTCCGCTGGCTTCTTTGATGGCAACAATATTATCGATTGCCGCCAATCGCTTCACCGTCTCAGGTTCCATATTACGAACGGTTCTTGACGGAACATTATACAATAACACAGGTAGCTTGATGGCTTGGGCTACAGTTTTAAAATGTTGGTAGAGACCTTCTTGACTGGGTTTGTTGTAATAAGGAACTACCAACATCACACCGTCCACGCCGACAGATTCCGCTTCCCTGGACAAAGCCATGCTTTCCGCCGTATTGTAGTTGCCCGTGTTAGCCAATACATAACCATTGTCCCCTACTGCTTCTTTGACCGCCTCAAACAAGCGCAGTTTTTCCTCAACTTGGATGACCGGACCCTCACCGGTAGTTCCGGCCACAACAATTCCGTCACTGCCCGAATTAATTAACATTTGTGCCAATTCCCTGGCAGCCCCCAGATCTACTTTACCGGAAGCATCAAAAGGAGTTACCATGGCGGTCAAAACCTGCCCAAAATCTCTTAACATCCGTCTATCACCTCTGCATCTAGCTAAGTATCCAATAACAACTCTGCAATCTGAACAGCATTGGTGGCAGCACCTTTACGCAACTGATCTGCCACTACGAAAAAGCTGAGACCATTTTCAAAAGCCAGATCCTCCCTAACACGACCGACAAATACTTCATCTTTGTGAGAAGTAAATAAAGGCATAGGGTATTTCAGTTCTTTAGGATCATCCACCAGGACTACACCGGGAGCTTTTTGAAATATCTCTCTTGCTTCCTGAGCGGACAACTTTCGCTCAGTTTCAATGGTAATCGCTTCCGAATGACTGCGAATTACCGGTACCCTAACCGTAGTGGCAGAAATGGCAATTTCATAATCGTGGAACATTTTTCTGGTTTCGTTAACCATTTTCATCTCTTCCCTGGTATAGCCGTTATCCATGAACGTATCAATGTGAGGTATCAAGTTATAGGCAATTTGATAAGGAAAAACCTTAGCGGTCACTTCTTTGTCCTCTGCCAGATCCTTGTTTTGCTGGATTAATTCATCCATAGCCTCCTGACCTGCTCCCGAAACAGCCTGGTAAGTGGAAACAATCACTCTTTTTATTCCTGCTACATCATAAATAGGCTTCAATGCTACGACCATTTGAATTGTGGAGCAATTAGGATTAGCAATGATTCCCTTGTGCCCTTTAACATCCTCAGGATTAACCTCCGGTACGACTAAAGGAACATCAGGGTCCAACCGAAAAGCGCTGCTGTTATCGATTACCACTGCACCCCGGGCGACTGCTTCTTTAGCGAAAAGTTTGCTGGCTCCGCCACCGGCGAAAAAGGCGATCTCCACACCGTCAAATGCTTCGGGAGTAGTCTCCTCTATCTCATACTCCTGCCCTTTAAAAGTAACCTTTTTGCCTGCCGAACGGCTGGTGGCCAACAATTTCAATGACTTGACAGGGAAATTCCTTTCTTCCAACAGTTCCAGTATAGTGGAGCCCACGGCTCCTGTTCCTACTAATGCTACGTTGTACTGTTTCAAAATATATACCTCCTATCATAACCCGCTAAGGTTAGTATGCGAAACTATTTATGTTCTACCAGTACCGGCTGAAGCTGTTTGCCTCGTAATGCCTGGATCAGGGTATCCTTAATTCGATCCATATGGGCTACCAGGGATTGCTGCTTCGTTTCCGGAGCATCTTGACCGAAAGGAACAAAATAGATGTTCTTAGTATTCAACAGTAAACCCAAGTTTTTAGCATTCATACCCAGTCCGTCATTAGTTGAGATGGCAATTACCACCGGTTTTTGGTTTCTTAAATGGGCTTTGACAGCCATAAGTACAGTCCCATCTGTAATCCCATTGGCCAGTTTGGCCAGTGTATTCCCTGTACAAGGGGCCACCAAAATCAAATCCAACCAACTTTTAGGACCAATAGGCTCCGCGTCGGAAATTGAAGCAATAATTGGTTTGCCGGTGATTTCCCTCAACTGAGCCAGCCATTCATTCGCCAAGCCGAACCGGGTATCCGTTCCTGCTACATTGTCACTGACTATAGGATAGAACTCGACTCCTTCTGCCACCAATTTTTCAACTTCTTTAAATACAGTGGCCAACGTACAATGAGATCCGGTAACAGCCAACCCAACCTTTACGCCTGCCAACTCCATTAGGATCCCTCCTTACTTTCTCCCTGCTCCCAATGCTGTAGCAAGAGTTTAGGATAGACCCGACTCAATATCTTGCCGGCAGTTAAGGGTGCCGTTTTTCCCGGTAGTCCCATGGCCTTGATGACTTTTAAACCTAAGCGTTCCGCCCCGGCAAGATCAAATCCACCGGGAGACGAGGCCAACTCAATTAATATTGTATCTGATTTCAATCTTTTTAGGTATTCTTCCCTTATTACCGGATAAGGAACAGTATTAAATACCACGTCTATCTGACTGAGAACCGGAAAAACAGTTTGATAATCAAAAGCCAGATAACCTTGTTCTTCAGCTCTGGCTAAATCAACTGTCTTCCGTGCCACAACAGCTACATGAGCTCCAATTCCTTTCAACATTCGGGCCAATGTCATTCCAATTCTCCCAAACCCAACGATAAGCATTTGGGCTCCATGCAGGGTAATTGATGTTTCCTGTATTGCGATTGCAATTGCCCCTTCAGCGGTAGGAATGGAGTTATAGACTGCAATCTCATCCAGTTCGGCGGTTTCAATCAGCTTCAATCCTTGGTGTGACGATTGGTCTTTTAAATACCGACCGGCTATACCCACCAACAACGGAGTACCCGGGCTCAACAGAGCAAAGTCTTCCGGCTGCAAAACCAATGGACGGTTGGCAAAATCCGCCTTTACTTTTCCTTGCTCGTCAGTGCCGGGCATTGGCAGGATAACTCCTTCAGCCCTGGTGAGATTCTCCCTCAAATCCCAATGGGCTAACCCACCGGGCAATTGGGTAAGCTGTTCATAGCCTGTCACCATCACATCTGCTCCTAGACGATGCAGTTCTTCCATCAAGACTAATTCCCGTTTATCGCCACCGATGATTCCTATCCTTCGTCCAGTTAATAATCGATTCACAACATACCCCTCCTGACCTCTGATGGACTATTAATAATATATGAGGCCAGGGAAATGAGGTTCCTTTTAGTAGCCTGTTAAAAGATTAGGTTCTCCAGCCCAAATACCACTCCTTTCAAAGATTTCACTTTTCTTACTGATAACATTACTCCGGGTACAAATGATTCTCTTGTAAAAGAATCATGCCTGATAGTAAGAGTTTGTCCAAAGCCACCAAATATAACTTCCTGATGAGCCACCAGCCCAGGAAGGCGGACACTATGGATTGATAATCCATGGGCTTGGTCACCTCTGGCCGCCACGTTGGATGTGTTCAAGCTATCCTCTGACCTGTCTATATTTTTCCATTGTTCTTGAATTAATGAAGCGGTTCGCAAAGCCGTACCGGAGGGCGCATCCAGCTTACGATCGTTATGAAGTTCAATTATTTCCGCTTGATCAAACCATTTGGCCACTTCCTGGCTTAAGCGAAACATCAGCACTGCTCCCAAAGCAAAGTTAGGGGCAATTACCGCACCAATTTGGTTTTTCTCACAAAGCATATAGATCTGTTCTAATTCCTGGTTTGATAAGCCGGTAGAACCTGATACCACAGATACCCCATGTTTAACCGCCGTAGTAATATGCTGAAAAGCAGCACGGGCATTGGTAAAATCAATGATTACATCTGGTTTTCTGACTAGAACTTCCTCAAGGGAATCTGTAACCAACACCTGTTGTTTCCCAAGACCCAATACTTCACCAATATCTTCTCGTAAACGCAACCGATCAACAGCACCAACCAGCTCCATATCAGGAGCATCCACCACAGCTTTAACCATTTCTCTTCCTACTTTACCGCAGGCCCCGGTTACAACCACTTTAATTCCATTGTTGCTTTCCACCTTATTCACTCCTTCAGTCTGACTGCCCATGCCCATAATATACCGAGGAAGTACTGTTAAAATGAATTTCCAAACAAAAAAAGCCTGGATGTGCGTCGTCCAAGCCTAAAATACGGTCACAGCCCGCCCATCCTGTTCTGAGATAGTACTCCACCGGAAAACCAGGTCATCTTCCGGTGACAGTCCTGCACTTATTCAATGCAGGCCCAGCACCAGGCTGTCGGCAGCCTGGCACTTCGGCGGAGGCCCCTTTCGGATCAGATCATTCCTTCCGGGTTCCTGATACTACTATTGACGCTCCGCGCCTCTACCTCATCATTATCAAGATGAGGCATCCTATCAATTTTTTTACTACTTTAGCATGTCCGGGCAGGTTTGTCAACTCATTATAGATTAAATTGGCGCCGGCCCCCTAATTCTAAATCAACAACAATAATCTGGCTTCCAATTTTGCGTACTGCCTGCCAAGGTATGACCAACGGATTATTTCTTGTTTTCCAGCCTATCATGGCCCCCCGTCCCGGTACAACAATAGACTCTACATATCCGGTGGCTGCATCAATAATTAGGTCAGATTCATTTACCGTGCCAAGGCGAGCTCCGTCAAACAGATTAACAATCTCTTTTCCCACAAATTCACTCAACTTCATCAAGTTTCACCTCTACCAATTTCCTTTCCTAATTCGAACTAACAGCTGTTTGATGATAGGCTGTAATACCGCTAAAGCCAAGGCCAGAAAGGCTAGGGGCTGCATACTCAATCCGGCAACCGTAATTCTATGTGGAATTTCCAGTTCCAGAAAGGAAATCAACATAATCAGGGACAGGTATATTCCCCCGGCTACTCCCACCAGTTGTGCCAATGCTTCCGACATAAAGGAGCTAATGGGTGCATCGGGAACCTGATCCAAGACATTCCTCTTTTTCAATAGCATAATCCGCTGCCACACCGACAAACCTACCGCCACAGCAATCATCAATACCAGCAGTATTTTACCCAGCATTTACCGGTCACCCCCCGTACCAATTTATGCCAGGTTTGTCCCGAATATGCAAAAACTCCGGAACTTACCCGGAGTCAATCCAGCTATCATTTTTTGTTTTGATCTGTACTACCAAATCCCCCCAGTCGTTCCTCTCCAACCTCATCATCTTCCGTTAACAAATAATTTACAAAAATCCCCTGGGCGATTGCTTGTCCTTTATCGATAGTTACAGGAGCGGAAGAAAGGTTACGAACTGCCAATTGAATATGCCCTTCATTGTCAGGATTATCCACATAGTCTGCGTCGATAATACCTGTTCCATTAGCCAACACCAGACCCTGTTTTACAGCCAGACTGCTCCGAATAAAGACCATCAACACTTCATCCTGCTCCATATAGGCTTTTAAACCGGTGGGAAGCACTGCCAGTTCCCCTGCTTTTATAGTAACTGAAGTTGCGGATTCAAGGTCATATCCTGCACTCCACTTAGTCTTTCGCCTAGGTAGATTAATCCCGGCATCACGATACCGGTTGACAACTTCAAACCGTCTGCCCAACTTGTTTCCTCTCCTTATTACATGGTTTCCGTCATCAGTTGCGGTAAATCCAGTGCCAATCCTTTAGGACCGATGGCAGTCAAGCTTAGATTGCCCTTTTGAAAAAGAGTTTTTGCCAGCAATTGAATCTCTTGCAATGAGACTTTAGACACACCTGCTACAATCTCGTCAGAAGTAATAACGCGATTGTAACAGACCTCACTTCGCCCCAAACGACTCATTCGATTGCTAATACTCTCCATAGAAAGCAAAATGCTACCTTTAATTTGCTCCCTCACTCTGACCAGTTCATCTTCAGTAATACCTTTATCCCGAATCTGGCTTAATTCCTTTAGCACCAACCGGACTACTTCTTTAGTGTTATTTATACCGGTTCCTGCGTAAATGGAAAACAGACCTGCATCTATATATGAGGAGTGGTAGGAATAGATGGAATAAACCAGTCCCCGCTCCTCCCTGATCTCCTGAAACAGGCGAGAACTAAGACCTCCACCGATAATACTGTTCAGGACGATCATTGCATAAATGCGTTCATCCTCCTGGGAGATGCTGGGGGTTCCCAAACAAAGATGTACCTGTTCCGTATCTTTATGATAATAAACCTCTCCCGACCTGGGAACGGGAGGCTCTTGCCGGTTTTTATTCTTACTGTCCGAAGACCAATGGCCAAAAATTTTCTCCAAGCTGGAAAAGACTTGTTGATAATCAATATTTCCGGCTATGGAGATAACTACATTTTCCGGGGTATAACGTTGGTGATAATAATCTAAGATAGCCTTTCTATCAATAGCACTAACGGATTCTGCCGAGCCTAAAATAGGATAGCCGAGAGGATGGGTCTGCCAAACATTTGCCGCAAATAAATCATGAATCAACTCATCCGGGGTATCCTCATACATTTTTATTTCTTCCAATATTACGTTCCGTTCTTTCTCGATATCTGCTTCCGCAAACAAAGAATTAAAAAACATATCGCTTAATAAGTCCATGGCCACCGGCAAGTGTTCGGCCAAAACCTTTGCATAAAAACAAGTATATTCTTTGGCAGTAAAAGCGTTTAAGGCACCGCCTAAAGCTTCCAGTTCTTCGGCAATCTGTTTTGCATTTCGATTAGTAGTCCCCTTAAAAAATAGATGTTCTATGAAATGGGAAACTCCCCGGTTGCCTTCTTGTTCAAAACGAGAGCCGGTTCTTACCCAAATCCCAATGACAGCGGAATAAGCATATGGAATCCTTTCGGCTACTACCCTAACACCATTAGACAACCTATGTTTTTCATACATGCAATAATCCTCCTCACTTGCAGACTCTTTATTCTGCTTGCCCTGCCAAAATCCTCCTTAATTCTACAAGCTTTGTCGTAAAAAAACTAGGAACATGTTCCTAGTGGTTGTTGGCTAGCTACTTTTAGCCAAATCGATGTTAATCGGGGGCGAAAGTTGAAGCCCGGTTTGGGAATAAGCTCAATCGCCTTCGCTCTTTTGATTTTGGCTCCGTTTCAGCCCACTGATCAACATCAATTTTGCCTTTGTCTACAGTTTTAAAGCATGGACAACCGTACTCTGCTTGTGGACAAAGAGCGAATAGCTGTAATGTTTTGCTGAGCGGCGTTATTCCCACAACTACCGGCAGCTTGGTGCCGGTAACGGCGCAGGGGCTCCGCTTGAGTTTTGCAGACATTACCGGTCTTACGCGGTCTAACGAAAATGATACTTAGTCAACAGTCTGAAGCTAGGAATAGGCCCCTGGTTATTAAACCCAAGATACTGAATCTAACCCTTTCAACCTTTTCCCCAGCTATTAATGGCACCTCTTCCAATAATTCTCCCTTTGTCATCACTATAATCTTACCCACGGTCTCACCTTGCCTGATGGGCGCAACAAGTGATGCCGGTAATTCCAAGTCGATGGAAATTTCCGTACCCTCAGGCAGGGACCAAACCGGTTGGTAGGCAGGTCTCACAGTGATACAGGTTGGGGTCCCGTGTTTCACATCAAGTACCATGCATTGGGCTGTTTCCGGTAATCCCTGTAGGCAAAACTGCTGGAATCCCCAATCCAACAGACGTTGGGAATCCCCAAAACGGTCTCCACTTTTCAACACGACACCAATCAAAATTCGCCCTTCATGTTCTGCAGCAGTGACGAGACATTTGCCTGCCCGATCGGTGGTTCCTGTTTTCACTCCTATAATCCGGGGGTCATTCCACAAGAGCTTATTGGTGTTTTTCAGATTTACTTTCCGGCGAGAATTTAATGAAGAAATACTGGTTTCTCTAGTATTTACCATTTCCGCAAAGACAGGATTTCCCATGGCGTAATTGGCAATCAAGGCTAAATCATAGGCTGTAGTTACATGTTTTGGATGGGGTAAGCCATGGGGATTATAAAACTCCGTCCGGACTGCACCTAAAGTGCGAGCTTTCCGGTTGGCCAGATCCATAAATAATCGCTCATCACCGGCTACTTGTTCCGCAATGGCCACCGTAGCATCATTTCCGGATTTAATCAGAGCTCCTTGAAGGAGACTCTCCAAGGTGAACTTTTCACCGGCAGTTAAATAGATAGAAGCATCTCCCACCCGGTCTGCATTAATAGTGACAGTTGCTATCTCATCTAAATGAGCTAAATCCAGAGCGGTAATACAGGTTAAGATTTTGGTTGTACTTGCCGGCGGTCTTTGTTCATAACCGTTTTTTTCCGTCAAAACTTGGCCGGTAGCCGACTCTAACAAAAGATAACCGGCAGCGGATAAGTTAGGCTCAGCCTGCACCAAGGCACTGTTTCCTGACCAGCTAACTAACCACACCATTAGGGCTATTACTACCTTTTGGCAATAATTCATTTTTGCTCTTTCCTTCTTGTCTTTGACTTTGTGGTTAAATGATAGCCTTAGTATGGCATGAGAGCCTGAATATTATTTTTATAGAAATCTAATTCGACAGTACTTCCGATACGGTTACCAGTTGGTAACCCATTTTTTTCAATCCCTGTAACATAGAAGGTAATGCCTTTAGTGTTCGATCGGTAGGATGCATCAATATGATAGCCCCGTTTTCCGCTTTTTCCACTACTTTACTGTAAATCATTTCGGCGCTTCTGCCTTTATCCCAGTCGACAGTATCCACGGTCCATAATATAGTCTTATAACCCAGACTGTCAGCCGCTTTTAACACGTTTGTCCCATGCTCACCGTACGGAGGAGCAAATAAATTGGTTTTTACCTGAGCTGATTGCTCAATTTCCTTTTCTGTAGCCAAAATCTCTTGCTGATTCTTCTCCATGCTGATTTGATCAGGGTGGGGATGAGAATAACCATGGTTTCCAATTTCATGGCCACGCTTGGCAATCTCTTGGGTTAATTCAGGAAATTTTTTGGCCCACCGACCGGTAATAAAAAAGGTAGCTTTCACTTGATGGGCATCTAAGGCATTGAGCATACCCGGAATATATTCTTCTCCCCAATCTACGTTAAATGTCAAAGCCATCTTCTGCTCTTCCTTGTTTCCCTGATAGATTGGCTGGGGTGTCACTTGTTCACCTGTAACCTCTACCTGTGGCTGCAGCCAATCCATGGTAACCATCCCGGCCCCAAAAAGCATCAACACCAATACCCCCACCATTATAAGCTGCCTGTAGCTCCAAAAATAGATTTTCAATCCCGTCCACCCCTTAAAAAGAGTTTTTCAGGAAAATATATGAAACTCAGGCAGCAAATATGCAAAAAAAACCATAAACTAAAAGTTTACGGTTTTATTGGTTCTGTTTTTGGTCTCTTAGCGCTTCTTTACGGGATAACTTCAGCCTGCCTTGGTGATCAAATCCGGTGGCTTTAACTAATATTTCATCCCCTAGTTTGACAATGTCTTCAACTTTTTCCACTCTTTTTTCCGCTAATTGGGAAATATGCACCAAACCTTCTTTACCGGGCAACCCCAGCACACCTGGAATCACCTCGACAAAAGCACCAAAATCGGTTACCCTGGTTACTTTACCTACATAAATCTGCCCTACTTCCACTTCCCGGGTGATATTCTCGATGATCCATAACGCTTTTTCCCCTGCTTTTCCGTCGGTAGCTGCGATAAAGATGCGGCCGTCGTCTTCAATATCGATTTCAGCCCCGGTTTCTTCAATAATCTTTTTAATTATTTTCCCGCCAGGACCAATGATATCTCTAATTTTATCCGGATCAATGTTGGTACTGATGATTCTGGGGGCATAAGGAGACAACTCAGTTCTGGGAGCCGGTAATGCAGCTAACATCTTGTCCAAAATATGGAGCCGACCTTTCCGAGCTTGTTCCAAAGCCCTTTGGAGAATATCCCTTGTGGTACCGGCCACTTTAATATCCATTTGTAATGCAGTGATTCCCTCTACAGTACCGGCCACTTTAAAGTCCATATCTCCCAAAGCATCCTCAATACCTTGGATATCTGTCAAAACAGCTACCTGATCCCCTTCTTTAATCAATCCCATGGCCACACCGGCCACCGGCCGCCTGATGGGAACCCCGGCGTCCATTAATGCTAAAGTACTGCCACAAACGCTTCCCATAGAGCTGGAACCGTTAGAACCCAGCACTTCGGAAACCAGCCGAATTGTATAGGGGAATTCTTCTTCGTTGGGTAACACAGTTTCCAAAGCCCTTTCCGCCAAAGCACCGTGTCCGACTTCTCTTCTCCCCGGCCCGCGCATAGGCCTTGCCTCGCCAACGCTATAGGGAGGGAAATTATAGTGATGCATATACCTTTTAGACTCTTCTACACCTAAACCGTCAAGGATCTGCTCATCGCTTACAGCACCGAGAGTAGCCACAGTCAAGATCTGAGTTTCACCCCTGGTGAAAAGTCCGGTGCCGTGAGTACGGGGTAATAAACCTACTTCACAGGTAACAGGCCTGATTTCATCTTGCTTCCGGCCGTCCACCCGTAAGTTGTCAGCTAAAATCATCTGCCGCATTAAGGTTTCTTCTAATTCATCCAACACTTTGCCGAACATTTTCCCGCAGTCGGGATACTCTTCTTCTACTTCAGGCTTTGTCTCTAAAAAGCTGTCGACCAACTCGTGCCTAACCGCTTCGATAAAAGCTTCCCGTTCCAATTTCTTTTTGGGCTGGAGGGCGCATTCCCGCAATGCTTCTTCCAATTTGGGACGGGCATAGGCACGAAAATCCTGATCAAAAAGATCCGGTATCACCGGTGAATCAATTTCTATTTTCTCTTTGGCCAAACCCACTTCCCTGGCTTCCGCCACAAATTCTTCAATGAATTCTACCAAGGTTTTTATGTTCTCATGAGCCAGCAAAATTCCCTCTAAAACAACTTCTTCGGGTACCTCATTGGCACCGGCTTCCACCATCATTATGGCTTCTTTAGTACCGGCCACAACCAAGTGCAAATCACTTTTTTCCATTTGACTTAAAGTAGGATTAATCACCAATTGTCCATCAATTAAACCGACCAAAACGGCAGCCGTAGGTGCATAAAAGGGAATATCAGATACAGCCAGAGCTGCCGAAACACCTACCATAGCTGTGACATCAGGCGGATTATCCTGATCTACGGACAACACTGTAGCGACTATATGAACATCATTTCTGAAGCCTTTAGGAAACAGCGGCCGAATAGGCCTATCAATCAGACGAGCTGAAAGGATGGCTTTTTCGCTGGGGCGGCCTTCCCTTTTAATAAAGCCCCCCGGGATTTTTCCTACGGCATATAGTCGTTCTTCATAATCGACGGTCAAAGGAAAAAAATCAATTCCTTCTCTAGGTTCTTTCGAGGCCGTTGCCGTAGCCAATACTACTGTATCACCATAACGAATTACAACCGACCCGTTAGCCTGCTTAGCTACGCGGCCGGTTTCCAAGATTAAATCTCGGCCCTGAAAATGAAGGGTCTTCTGTAAAAGGCTAGCTGGGCTTGCACTCAAAACTTTTGTACCTCCTAACACGTTAGAATTAACCAAACTTAATAGAGTTTCTCCATATTAGCTATTATTTCCTCTATTATGTGCAAAAAATACTTCAATCTACATATAAAAAGAAAGAGCGATCAACGCTCTTATCTTCTTAAACCTAATTTTGTGATAACCTGCCGATAACGCTCAATGTCAGTCTTATAAAGGTAATTTAATAAGCCTCGCCGCTGACCTACCATTTTCAGCAGACCTCTTCTGGAATGGTGGTCTTTTTTGTGTTCTTTCAGGTGCTCCGTCAATTGGGTAATTCGCTTAGTGAGAATAGCGATTTGCACCTCCGGAGAACCGGTATCACCATCATGCAGCTTAAACTCATCAATGATTACCTTTTTTTCTGAACTTACCAGGGCCATGGTCATCACCTCCTTACTATATAGAATCCCCATCGGCCAAGTCAAACGTCGGAGCCTCGTTTAACCTCGCCGAGGTTAATAACCACTAGTATTATACATAATCCTGAGTCCAGAAGCAAATAGTTTTCAGTGTTATTTACCGATAATGGTAATAACCAATCTTCCCGTGGGAATATCTTTGGCTACAATATCAAACATCCTCCCATGCTGGGAAAAAAAACCGCGAAATCTGGTGGCTGTGGGAATATAGCCGGGAATTTTCTGTGCTGCTTCTATGATATCAGTTAAACTGATATTCTCCTGGCGGATATCTTTCAGTCGCTTTTTGGCGTGTTCCGTCACGATAATCCGCATCAAATCACCCCTTGCTGAACATAGCCAGGGGTTTTTTAAATTCCAAGTCATGTTCTGATATAACAGCGTAAAGAGCATCTTGAAAAGCAAGTCGAGAAGAATTGATATCATCTTCTCCGGAATTACCATATAGCCTTTCCAGTTCTCTTTTTAAAGCAATAAATGGCTCACTCAAACAAATATTGGCAATATAATGACTGTAATCAAACCGTTCCTGATGTTCATCATCCCGTACCGGTAACATAAATACCCTCTCCTTCCCAGCAGGTTAGTTCAGGTATTTAATCATATTTGACCATCAGGCTTGGTTATTACCGGAAATAATTACAAATACATGCTGCCCGACCGGGCTACCAAAATATCCTGCGCAATTTGCTTCATCAATTCATCTGCACAAGGAAATCTTTTTTCCGGACGAAGGTACTGAAACAAATGAAGTTCAACCAAGCGACCGTATAAATCTCCTTGGAAATCTAAGATGTGCGCCTCTACTACCGGCTTGTTTTCCTGATCAAAAGTAGGCTTGATACCTATGTTCACCACTGACAGGTAGGATCTTTCCTCGATAATACATTTAGCTCCATATACCCCCAGCCGGGGTAACATTATTTCCTCAGGTATAGCCACATTGGCAGTGGGAAACCCTAATTCTCTACCTCGTTGGGCGCCGGGGCCCACTTTCCCTGCCAGAATAGGCCAGTAGCCAAGCAGTTCCCTAGCTCCCTTGATGTCTCCTTCAGCCAATGCCTGGCGGATCTTGGTACTGGAGATTAATTCTCCCCCAATTTTTTGAGGGGGAACCACTTCCACCTCAAATCCCAGCTTTTTGCCGGCATTCCTTAAGGTATCAGCATTGCCGGAACCACGGTAACCGTAGGTATAGTTAAAACCAATGACAACAGAGGCCGGTCTGAGTACCCGGTGAATCATCGCAATAAATTCATCCGGTGACAAAGCAGCAAACTCAGGAGTAAAAGGTAAAAACAAAAGCAAATCAGCACCCAGTTCCGCAATTTTCGCTTCTTTTTGTTGTTGAGTAATCAATAGTTTAGGAGATTCTTCAGGTCTAATCAATGTCAGGGGATGGGGATTGAAGGTTAAGACAACACTTTTTCCCCCGATCTTTTTGGCTTTTTGGACAGTCCGGGAAATCAGGACCTGATGGCCCCGGTGTACTCCATCAAAGTTACCGAGAGCTATTACAGACGGTTTATTATAAGAAATATCAGGCAAAGCATGCAGTATCTCCATTGACAATTACCTCATTATCTAAGAACTTTCCTTGGTTGTAAAAAAAACTGTTGTTTCAGCCACAATAGTTCAGCAATAGCAACCAAACCTTTTGCATCTACGATCTGAATTAATTGTTTAACGTCAGGTTCCGCCAAATCGTGATCAGTTTCCACTAAAGGAATCTGTTTTCCCTGACGCACCGACTGCTCCTGTTCTTCGTTCACCAGGACCACAGGAAATGAGAGAACCCCGGTCAGTGAATGTAAAAAATCCCGCTTACCGGCCTCCCAATTTGCTTTAATTTTCTCCAAAGTCCAGGCGTCGCTGAGCCTAAAACCGGCAGACTTGGTCCTTAGCAGCCGGGACAAGCTGGCACCGCACCCTAATCGAATACCTACATCATAGCAAAGAGTACGGATGTAGGTGCCCTTGGAACATTCCACATCAAACAATGCAGTATAGGGTGGCCGGTCAAAACAGGTTTCCAACAGTTGTAATTCAGATATAACAACCCGCCGGGGAGTTCTTTCCACGCTTACTCCTTGGCGGGCCAATTCATACAATCGTTTACCTTGCACTCGAACTGCCGACACCATAGGAGGAATCTGCTCAATCTCCCCTCTAAACTCCCCTAGGATGGCAGGAAATTGTTCCAACTGCTCTTTGGTTACTGTTTTGCGGGCCACAATCTCTCCGTCAAGATCTTGAGTAGTAGTCTCAATTCCTAAAATGATTTCACACCGGTACCGCTTAGTATTGTTGAGGAGATATTCCAACAGCCGGGTACCTTTGCCCAATGCTATAGGTAGCACCCCTGCCGCGTTAGGGTCTAAAGTGCCGGCATGTCCAATTTTCCTGTAATTCAACAGTCTCCTTAACCAAGCAACCACATCATGGGAGGTCATCCCCACCGGCTTAAGGACATTAATGAAGCCGTCCATTAAAATTCACCTGCTCGGTTACAGCATAAATTGACCACTTCTTCAACCACCTCGTCCCAGGTACCCTCTACGCTACAACCGGCCGCCCTCCGGTGGCCGCCCCCACCGAAGACCTGGGCTATGGAACTCACATCTACCAATCCCCGAGAGCGAAACCCCACTCTCACTTTGTTATCCTCAACTTGCCGAAACAGCAATCCCACTTCTACACCTTTAATGGATTTGGGATAGTTGACCAAGCCTTCCAATTCCTCTTCCTTAACTTGTAATTGTTCAATATCCTTCAAAGTCAACCCAATCCAAGCTACGTGTCCACCGGGGGACAATTGCAGGGAACGCAAGGCATAGCCCAAAGCTTGTAGGCTCGCTAAAGATCTGTATTCATGAATCTGTTCACTGATAAAATGAGGATTGGCCCCCAATTCCGCCAAATAGGCACACCGGCTCAGCACTTCAGGTGTGGTATTGGCATGCTGGAAGAACCCCGTATCAGTGGCTATAGCCGTATACAGTGCCGAAGCCATATCCACATCCAGCGGAACCTGCAGCTCCTTCAAAAGGGATAACACCATCTCTCCCGTAGCCGCCGCATCCACATCCACCCAATTTAAATCAGCAAACTCACGGTTACTGGCATGGTGGTCCACATTTACGGTGGTAGTATCCGGCAAAAATCCTTCGATAAAAGAGCCTACTCTTTCCCATTCCGTGCTATCCAAGGCTACTATTACATCGGGGCGCCAACCTAAAGAAGAAGGCAATAAGATACTGTCTGAACCTCTTAAAAAACGGTATACCTCCGGCACCGGATCACTGAGCATCACTACTGTCCTGACTCCCAACAATTGCAATCCCTTGTCCAAAGCAATGGCGGATCCGACAGCATCACCATCCGGTCTTTCATGGGCAGTAATTAAGACTCCTTTGGCTTGTTGCAAAGTATCAACGATCCTGGCCAGCATTATTCTTTTCCTTCCTTTTCTTCCATATGGGCAAGTAAATGGGCTATTTTTGCCCCATGCCGGATCGACTCATCGAAACGAAACGTTAGTTCCGGGGTATAACGAAGCTTAATCCGTTGACCAATTTCCCTGCGGATAAAACCACTGGCTTTCTCCAGACCGGCCAAAGCCTCATTGACTTCTCTTTCGTCCCCAAAAATGCTGACAAACACCTTAGCATAGCGAAAATCGGGAGTAACCTCTACACTGGTAACGGTAACAAAACCAACCCGTGGATCTTTAATGTCCTCCTTGAGAAT
>JAAYOX010000078.1 GCA_012520135.1 Clostridia bacterium | reverse complement strand
CTTTTTCCGGAAACCGTAGCCGATGAAATCCACTACGAAGTACTGCCCCAGGAGCCGACGGACCGGGTATTAATCAAAGAGTATTTGCCCGGCCTTTTCGACCCTAAAAAAGAAGCGGTCTCCCAACTGTTAAAACTCCTAACTGCCGAAGAGAACACTCCCATTCAAACTGCCCAAATGCTGGTCATGTCCGGAGAACTGTCTCAAGCAGAATTGGGCAAGATCAAGGCTTATTGGCTCAATCCTTTGGAAAGCCGGGAAGCCTCCCCGGACAAACCCAGCACTTTAGCGGAACCCATTCCTTTACCGAAAAATATAGCTGTACTGGATGGTTTTATCGATAAAACAGAACAAGATTTAACCCGGTTGCACCGGGAGCTTGGCCTGGCCATGAGCCTGTCGGACCTCCGTTTCTGCCGGGACTGGTACCGGAACCGGGAAAAAAGAAATCCCACTCTTACGGAAATACGCATTATTGATACATATTGGTCCGATCACTGCCGGCATAAGACATTTCTGACTCCCATCGAAAGAACAACAATTGAACCCGGTCTCTATACCAAGCCCGTGGAAAAGGCCTACCACGCCTATCTAGAGGCCCGGAAAGCATTAAACCGCCGGGATAAAGATATTTGCCTGATGGACCTGGCTACAATCGGGATGCGGGAATTGAAAAAGCTGGGCTACCTGGATGATTTGGATGAGTCCGAGGAAATCAACGCCTGCAGTATTAAGATTAACGTTGATCGAGACGGAACCGAAGAAGAATGGCTGTTAATGTTTAAAAACGAAACTCATAACCATCCCACGGAAATAGAGCCTAACGGAGGTGCCGCTACTTGTCTCGGCGGAGCCGTTCGCGATCCCATGTCGGGCCGCTCCTACGTATACCAGGCTATGCGGATCACCGGCAGCGCTGATCCCCGGGAAGCATGGGCCGATACTCTACCAGGGAAACTGCCCCAGCGGCTGATTACCAGGGAAGCGGCTTTCGTCTACAGCAGTTACGGCAACCGGCTGGGAGTCCCTGCCGGACAAGCGGTAGAGTATTACGATGACGGCTTCCGGGCTAAAAGAATGGAATTAGGAGCAGTCATCGCCGCAGCGCCCAAAGGGAACGTTGTGCGACAAACACCTGAACCGGGGGATACAATCCTCCTGGTAGGAGGCAAAACCGGCCGGGACGGCTGCGGGGGCGCCGCCGGTTCATCCAAAGAAACAGGGGAAGTAACTACACCTTTAAAAGGAGCGGAAGTACCCAAAGGCAACCCGGCGGAAGAAAGAAAACTGATGCGCCTGTTCCGGAATCCGGCAGCAACCCGCTTAATCAAAAAATGTAATGACTTCGGTGCCGGGGGAGTTTCCGTAGCCATCGGAGAACTGGCCGAAGGGATAGTTGTCAATCTGGATGCGGTCCCGACCGCTTATCCCGGATTAGACGGAACGGAACTGGCTATCTCTGAATCCCAGGAAAGAATGGCTGTAGTTATAGCTCCGCAAAATGCCCCTACCTTCATCCAATTGGCAGAAGCGGAAGGCTTGTCTGCCGTACCCGTAGCGGGAGTAACCCCGGACCGGCGGGTGAAAATGTACTGGAAAGGCAAGCTTATTGTAGATCTGGACCGGGAATTCCTTGATTCCGGGGGAATTAAAGACAAAACAACAGTTACGGTTACTGCCCCGGAAGGCGAGCCGAATAGCCTAAAGGGAGTGCCGGACCATTTACAGGGAAAGTTAACGAATGTCAAAGAAGCTTGGCTGTCCAATCTCCGAAACATCAATGTATGCAGCCAAAAAGCCCTGGCCTACCCCTTTGACAGTACTGCCGGGGGGAATGCGGTACTGGCTCCTTACGGGGGTAAATACCAGGCAACTCCCTCAGAAGGAATGGTAAGTAAAATTCCGGTGCCGGAGGGGGACACCACTACCGGTAGCATTATGACCTTTGGCTACACCCCCCAAATTGCCCGTTGGAGCCCTTTCCACGGCGGCCTTTATGCAGTGGTGGAAGCGGTAGCGAAAAACGTAGCTTTGGGCGGGGACCAGCGCCGGATCCGGTTAAGCTTCCAGGAGTACTTTGAGAAATTGGAGGAGGATCCCCAAAAATGGGGCAAGCCCTTCGCCGCCCTGTTGGGTGCCTACTGGGCTCAGAAAAACTTCCTGGTCCCCTCTATCGGCGGAAAAGACAGTATGTCGGGAAGCTGGAAGGAACTTTCCGTACCCCCTACCCTGGTGGCTTTTGCCGTGAACACGGTTAATGTAACAAAAGCAGTGTCGGCGGAATTTAAACAGCCCGGCAGTCACATTGTGCTGGTAGCGGCTCCCAAAGACAAGGAAGGGGTCCCTGACTTTGCTATATTAAACAAAAACTACAGTAAGATTCATGCTTTAATCCAAGCAGGGCATGTTTTAGCCGCTGCCACCGTTAAAACAGGGGGCTTGGCAGCAACTTTAACCAAGATGGCTTTCGGCAACCGCATCGGCTTCACCCTGGAAGCTACTGAAATAGAGCAGCTGTTTGCTCCTGATTACGGCAGCATCGTACTGGAAATACCCGGGGAGCTCAATTTGAAAGAAACCTTTAGGGATGTACCCTACCGGCTCATGGGTACTACCCTGGCAGAGGCAATCATTCAAGTCAATGACACAATCATTAACCTGGCAGAAGCTCATCAGGCCTGGACTGAACCATTGGAAGAAGTGTTCGGCATCACCCGTGCCCTGGATAGAGAAGTTCCCATGGGCAAAGAATATCCTGTTTTTAACGGGCGGAAGAGCAAGAGTGTTTCATCCTCTATTGCCAAACCCAGGGTCTTAATTCCTGTTTTCCATGGCACCAATGGGGAATACGAAGCTGAAAGAGCCTTTAAAGAAGCCGGCGGCCTGGTAAAAACTTTGATTATCAGGCATCAAACCAAAGCCCATTTGTCAGCATCCCTAGAGGAATTTGCTAAGGAACTGGTTAACAGCCAAATACTGGTGTTACCCGGCGGCTTTGCCGGGGAAGATGAACCGGAGGGTGCCGGCAAGTACCTAGCGGCAATCCTTAAGCAGCCTATGATCAAGGACAGCGTTATGCGATTACTGGCTAATGATGGGTTAATCCTGGGTATGGGCAACGGTTTTCAAGCTTTAGTTCGAGTAGGCCTGCTTCCTTACGGTGAATTCAGGGACGGAGCAACGGGAACCATATTAACCGTCAACCAGGTAGGCCAACATATCTCCTGTTATGCAACTACGAAAATCGTATCTACTTTATCCCCCTGGCTGAGTCAACATGAAGTTGGCGAGGAACATACGGTCCCCCTTTCCTGCACCGAGGGACGTTTCTTTGCCGGGGCGGAAGAAATTGAGAAATTGTTCAAGCAAGGCCAGGTAGCTACCCAATATGTTGATGACCGGGGAAAACAGTCCGGAACCTTTCCCTACAACCCCACCGGTTCCTTCCATGCCATCGAGGGAATCACCAGCCCCGACGGCAGGATTTTGGGCAAGATGGGCCATTCGGAGCGTTTTAGCCCATTTGTTGCGGTTAATATACCCGGGAATAAGGAACAAAGGATTTTCCAAGCCGGAATAGCTTATTTCCGGTAAAACCGGAGGTGGAGTCAAGAATAATCCCGAACAATATTATTGGTTTTTAAGTTAATGTTCGAATTTTGTCTTGACAGCCATAACTTTCCTTTGCTAAGCTGAACTCAAATTCAGCGCAGACTGTCAAAAAAGCCGTCCTGAAAATTAATAGCCTAATTTTCATCCTCCTGTTGGCATCGTACAAGAGGCATTGGAGTCTAATCGGTGTTAATCGAAGAGCTGAATTGGAGCCAAGAATCAAAAAGCGAAAGGCAGGTAATGTTTTGTGGAGCGGGCGTTGTGCCCACAGCCGTCGGCAGCTTGCTGCCGGTAACGGCGTAGGAGCTTCACCGTAGCGAAACAAACATTACCTGCCTTAAGCGGACTGACAAAAATGATCCTTTGTCTACAACCCGAATCTCAGGGTAAAAGAGGTGTTTAACTTATGAAAGAAATTAAAGTCGGTATCGTCATGGGCAGCGATTCAGATTTACCCGTTATGAAAGAAGCGGCAGATATTCTGGAGGAACTGGACATTGGCTGGGAAGTTGTAATTGCCTCCGCCCACCGGACTCCCGATGAGAGCATGGAATACGCCCGGACCGCTTGCGAAAGGGGTTTGGAAGTGATTATTGCCGGAGCCGGAGGAGCAGCCCATCTCCCCGGAGTCCTGGCAGCCCTGACTCCCCTACCGGTAATCGGAGTGCCCATGGGCACCAAAACCCTGGGAGGCGTAGATTCTCTCTATAGTATTGTACAGATGCCTTCCGGCATTCCCGTTGCCACCATGGCCATCAACGGGGCTAAAAATGCGGGCATCTTTGCCGCTGAAATTTTAGGTATCAAATACCCTGCTATCCGGGAGAAATTGCTACAATACAAGGAACAAATGGCTCAAAAAGTTCGGGAGAAAAACAGCAGACTACAGGAGTTAGGCATCAGGGATTACCTTAATCAATAGACCGGTATAGAAGGTTTCCCTTGCTTATATAAAGGAAGCAAAAAGCGCCGGCTTGCTTCCGGTAATAATGGAGGATTATCAAATGATAGAACGCTACACCCTGCCGGAAATGGGCAGTATTTGGACTGATGAAAACCGCCTGCGGAAATGGTTGCAAATCGAAGTACTGGCTTGTGAAGCGCAAGCCCGATTGGGACTGATCCCCGAAGAAGCTCTCCGTCAAATCCAAGCAAAGGCCGACTTTGATTTGGCCCGGGTAATGGAAATTGAGAGCATTACACATCATGATGTCATCGCCTTTCTGACGGCAGTAGCGGAGAAGGTAGGAGATGCTTCCAAGTACATTCATATGGGCATGACTTCGTCTGACGTATTGGATACGGCATTGGCATTGCAAATGCGGGAAGCGGCGGATCTGCTCCTGAAAAGACTGTCCAAGCTGCAGGAAGTCCTGGCCGCCAAAGCCCGGGAATACAAGTTAACCCTGACCATCGGTAGAAGCCATGGTATTCATGCGGAGCCTACTACCTTTGGCCTGAAAATGGCTTTGTGGCACCAGGAAATCGGGCGCCATATTGAACGCCTAAGAAACAGCCGGGAAACTATCAGTGTAGGCATGATTTCCGGAGCGGTGGGTACCTTTGCCAATATCGATCCCAGTGTTGAAGAATACGTTTGCGTCAAGCTGGGCTTAAAGCCTGCCGGGGTTTCTACCCAGATCATCCAGCGGGACCGTCACGCCGAATTTATCAATACCCTGGCCCTAATCGGTTCTTCACTGGACAAATTCGCCACGGAACTCCGCCACCTCCAGAGGACGGAAGTGCTG
>JAAYOX010000006.1 GCA_012520135.1 Clostridia bacterium | reverse complement strand
TGGAAGCAGAGGCTAAAAATGCCCTGGCTAAAGTAGGGCTGGAACACAAGTGTTTCTCCTTGGTGGAAAACCTGTCCTGGGGAGAACGGCAGAGAGTGGCCATTGCCCGGGCAGTGGCCAGGCAGCCCAGATTAATTCTGGCTGACGAACCTACCGGTAACCTGGATCAAGGTAATGCATTACAGGTGTTAAAGCTATTAGCTTCTTTTGCAAACCAAGAAACCACTGTGATCATCACCACCCACGCTACCCACCTAATCCGTGGAATGCAAGGTCACAGGTGTATTGAGCTGGAGCAGGGCAAAATTATCCGGGATGAGAAAGGGTGCCGGCAGAATTGAAAACAATATTATATAATCTTGGCTATTTTCTTGGAGAAGTAAAAACATCCATCCGGCTCAATTTCCTCACTAATCTTTTTTCCGCTGTCAGTATCGGTTTAATTCTCTTTATTTTGGCAGCGGTAATGTCCGGTTGGTGGATTAGCAAGGATTTTATTGAAATAATGAACCGGGAAGCTGAAATCAGTGTCTTCTGGGATGAGGGTTTAGCCGAACATGAAATAATGGGGTTAGCGGAACAGATCGGGCATCTTGATGGGGTCCGGGAAGTTCGAATCGTGGGTGAAGATGAAGCCTATGACAGGATGGCTGAACTGCTTGGACAAGAAGCCGGTATTCTGGATATCTTTGAAATTAACCCTTTTACCCCGTATCTGGAAGTAAATCTGGTCCTGGACCAACGGGAAACAGTTTTGGCTAAGCTAAACCAACTCCCGGGAATCGAACATGTCAGGGATAATCAAGAAGTATTAAACAGACTGGAAGGGATTGTCCGGGTACTGGGTATCATAGGCTATCTGGGGCTGGCAGCAGTCTCTCTGGCAACTTTAATCATTATTGCTCACATTATCAAGCTGAGCATCCACTCAAAAAAAAGCCAGATTCAAACCCTGGAACTTTTGGGCGCTTCCAAGAGTTTTATTGCCTTTCCTTTCTTGATGGAAGGAATTCTGATTGCGTTTACCGGCGGCATACTGGCGACGGTATTAATAGTACCGTCTGTAAAGTTAGTCTACCTGCAGCTTTTAGACCTACTCCCTTTCCTACCCCTGCCCGGTCCGGAAAAATTAACGCTTAAAGTAACAGTGCTACTTTGGGTCCTTAGCATTATATTTGGCTTTGCCGGTGGTTTGGTAGGACTGTCTTCAACAAAGAGGTGAAAGAGTCATGTATGCAAGATATTTGACCAAATCCAGATTTAATTTAGCGATGGAATGCCCGACGAAGCTCTATTATTCCGGAAAGGCGGAATATGCTGATCACAAACTTCAGAATCCCTTTCTTTCGGCTCTGGCAGAAGGGGGATTCCAGATCGGAGAACTGGCAAAATGTTATTTTCGTTTTAATTTTGGCAACCTTGTTGATGTCCACCAGATAAGCACATTGGACTACGACGAAGCCTTAGAGCAAACTGCAAAGTTGCTGCAAACTGACGAAGTGATTATTTTCGAAGCAGCTTTTCGGTATGAAAATCTGTTTATTAGGGTTGATATTTTACGAAAGTATCACAATAAAATTGAGTTAATAGAAGTAAAGGCCAAATCCTTCGACAGTGAATCTGATTCTTTCTTGAACAAGAATGGCGAGCTTAGTTCCAAATGGTACCCGTACCTGTTGGATGTGGCCTTTCAAAAGTTCGTGCTGCAAAGGGCTCTGCCGGAGTATGAAATTGCGGCTAATTTAGTCTTAGTTGATAAAAATACTCGTTGCCCTACGGACGGGCTTAACCAGAAATTTAGAATAGAGAAAGATCGTCATGATAGAAAAAGAGTCGTTGTATCTGATGATTTAAACCCGGAGGATTTATCTGAACCCCTGCTCTGTCAAATAAACGTCGATGATTTATGTGAGTTAATCTACAGAACCAGCTACCCATTTCTATATGAGGAGCGCAATTTTTTTGAGTTGATCCGGATCTATGAAAATGCCTACCTAAACGACATAAAAATTCCCCCTCTTCCTTCACGTAAGTGTGCCGGCTGTGAGTTTCGGGCTACTGAAGAGGAATTGGCCCACGGATTGAGGTGTGGCTTTCTTGAATGCTGGAGTACAGCTTTTGATTTAAACGTCGAAGAGCTAGCCGAACCGACTGTCTTAGAACTCTGGAATTTCCGCAAAAAAGACCAATTGATAAAAGAAAAACGGATTTTCCTTCGCGATATAGTAGAAAGTGATATCAACCCAAAGCCAGACGGCAAAAGCGGGCTTTCCACCAGTGAACGGCAATGGCTACAGATCCTCAAGGCACAGGCTAAAGATACTTCCTGGTGGATTGACAGGGATAATCTAATCGCTGAAATGAGACGCTGGGTTTACCCGCTACATTTCATTGACTTTGAGACGGCGATGATGGCGATTCCTTTTAGCAAAGGCCGCCGCCCCTATGAAGGAATTGCCTTTCAGTTTTCCCATCATGTAGTTCATGAAGACGGGTTTGTTGAGCATCGTGGCCAGTATCTAAATCCTTATCCGGGTTTTTTCCCTAATTATGAGTTTATTCGCCGGCTAAAAATGGAGTTGGAACAGGATCAGGGCAGCATTTTTTGCTATGCGCCCCACGAGAATAGTTTTTTGAATCTTATTTACCAACAGTTGCAGGATGACCCCGAATACATCGAGGATCGGGAAGAACTATGCAATTTTATTCGCTCAATTACTCATTCTAAAGAATGGGTTGGGGAACGCGATATGATTGACATGTTGCAGTTGGTCAAGCGTTATTACTATGATCCGGCCATGAAAGGTTCAAACTCCATCAAAGTTGTCCTACCTGCAATTCTAAACAGTTCGGAATTCTTACAATACAAATATTCACAACCTATTTACGGTGCTGAAGGAGGAATACCTAGCCATAATTTCAAAAACTGGCGTTGGATCAGGTATGAAAATGGAATGGTTGTCGACCCCTATAAATTATTGCCCAAAATGTTTGCCGATGTTTCAGATAAAGAGCATGAGCTTCTGAGTGACAGCGATGAGATAAAAGAGGGAGGTGCCGCAACCACAGCTTATGCTCGGATGCAGTTTGAAGAGATGTCGGATTATGAAAGTGCAGAAATCACAAACGCTTTACTAAAATATTGTGAGTTGGATACGATGGCCATGGTAATGATTTATGAAGGTTGGCTGGATTTACTGGGATTGTAAATAAGTTTTTGCCTTTTA
>JAAYOX010000077.1 GCA_012520135.1 Clostridia bacterium | reverse complement strand
CGGAATGGGCCACTTCACTGCTTTTCGGCAGATGGCATACCTTTAGCCCTTTACAATACCATAGTGGGTATAATAGTTTATAAACCTTTTGCCCGTTCTCTAACGGATGGCTTGCTCCAAAGGGATCGTTGGTAAACCCGGGTTGAGGAGAGGTTAGTAGTGGAAGAGAAAAAGAAGCTGCTAAGTCGGAAATTAAAGATATATTTTACGGTGACTGTCTTGATCTTTTTGGTTTTATTGGGCAGGCTTTTTATGCTTCAAGTAGTTAACGCAGAAGCTTATCAAACCCAATCCGACGGCAATCGCATCAGGATGCTTACTATTCCCGCCAGCCGGGGTGAAATTATTACCAGTGATCATGAAGTGCTGGCTACCAGTAAACCGGTCTACACTGTTTCTGTTTCCCACTTAAACGATGAGGAGGCAGAACGCCAAGTGGCGTACCGTTTGGCGGAACTGTTGCAAAACCCGGATATTACCGGGGAGGAGATCATGGAGAAGCTGAGCAAACACTCAAGGCGGTTTGAACCCCTGGAAATAGTACGTATCCCCTGGGGGGAAGAAGCAGTTGCTTTGATTACCAAGCTGGAGGAAAGGCGAGCCGAATTACCGGGGTTGGTGATTAGAGCCGAGCCAATGCGGTATTACCCGGAAGGGACCATGGCCGGCCACATCCTGGGCTATGAAGGATTGATTAATGAAAGGGAATTGGAGATTTACCGGGATTACAACTATGGTATTAACGACCGGATTGGCAAGACCGGCTTGGAGCGGAGTTTTGAGCTTTGGGAGAAGGAAGAAGGGGTTCCTGCCGGGCTTAGAGGTCAAAAAGGCGCTCAACCGGTAGAAGTTAATGCCAGGCACCGGATTGTTCGTGAGTTGCCGGTAATGTTGCAACCCACTCCCGGTAATACTTTAAAGCTTACTTTGGATTATGATTTGCAACGGGCTATGGAGGAGAGTTTAAGAGAAGTAATCAGCCAAATCCAAGCTACTAAAAACCCCAAAAGTAATGCGGGAGCGGCGGTACTGATTGACGTCAAAACCGGAGGCATTTTAGCCATGGCTTCTTACCCTGAGCTTAATCCCAATGATTTTGTAGACGGCAGCTACGGGGAAAAAAGCGATTATTATAATGATCCTGATTTAAAACCGGCTTTTAACCGGGCTATTCAAGCGGTTTACCCTCCGGGATCCACTTTTAAGCCTATTACTGCTATGGCCGCCTTAGAATCAGGCCGGGTAAATGAACGTGTTACCGTTAACTGCACCGGTGCCTATTGGAAGCCGCCTTACATTAAATGCTGGCAAACCCACGGACGGGTTGATTTCTATCGAGCCATTGCGGTCTCTTGCAATACCTATTTTCAGTATATAGCGGAACAGGCCGGTATTGAGCAGATGGTTCGTGTAGGTGAAGCATTTGGTCTGGGTACTTCCACCGGCCTGAGCGATCTTCCCGGTGAAGCTGCCGGTATTTTGCCCACTCCCGAATGGAAAAAAGAAATAAATACGATCTTAATAAATCGGAAATACGACCGGTTGCGGGAGCAGTTGGAAGAGAAGTACCGGGAATTGTTGAACCAGGCTGCTGATGAAGAGGAAAGAACTACTTTACAACGCAAACAAGAACAGGAGCAAAGAACCCTGGAGGCCAGGTACCGGATTGATCTTAACTTCGAAACTACCTGGCAGGCTTTCGATACTTATAATATGTCCATCGGGCAGGGTTCCAACAGCTTTACCATGTTGCAATTAGCCAATTATGTGGCCACTTTGGTCAATGGGGGCAAGCGTTACAAGCCCTATTTGGTAGATTCCATCTATGATGAGGACGGAAATTTGGTAAAACAATTTGAACCTGAAGTTGTGTTAGAAGTGCCCTTGGCCGAGGATACTCTTGCTAAAACCGTCAAGGGGATGCTGGGAACGGCTCAGCCCGGAGGTACTGCTTGGTCCTTATTCCGTCACTTTCCGGAGCACATCAAGGTGGGAGCCAAAACAGGGACGGCGGAAACCGGGTTGGCAGGAGACGGTAAAAAGGATTATCACGGGGTTTTTATTGCCTTCGCCGGTGAAGGTGATGCCGAAATCGCCTTTGCAGGTATAGTGGAATATGGCCAATCGGGCAGTGGTTCCGCCGGTTATATAGCGAAGGCCGTCTTTGAAGAATATTTTGGCTTGAACGATAGTGACGAAGAGTTCTCTTTGCCAGATGAATTCTATGTCGAATTTCCAATAGAATAGGGAAAAGCCCATCGGAAAAGAAGATCAATGTCTGAATTTGCTGGAAATAGAAGGAAAAAAACAACTCCTATTTTTGGTCTCTGAGGAGGATTTAAGCGTATTCTGTAGAAGTTAATTTTTAGCAAATGAGGGTGCTTTCTCGGAACCTTCGGGTTATGATAGAGTAATGTCTGTTTTAGCGGTTTTCAGGAGGAGATACAATGAAGGTTACCTCAATTGAGATCCATAGCTCCGAAGGCGCAGGACAAGCCTTGGAATCAAACAACAGACCGGCTGAGGGAAAAAAAGAACCGGTCAGCTGGGAAGAGATAGACGGGGAAAATACCATATTATTACGGCGCACCCTGCGTTCCTGTCAGAGTATCCGCTACCCCGGACACATAGTCATTATGGGTGACGTGAACCCCGGTGCGGAGGTAGTAGCCGGAGGTAATATTATTGTAATGGGAAATCTCAGAGGAGTGGCCCATGCCGGCGCAGGAGGATATGAAGGTGCTTTAGTTGCGGCTTTTAGGCTCAATCCTTCTCAGCTAAGGATTGCCAATCATTTCACCAGGGCACCGGACGGAAACTACCCGGAACCCCAGCAGCCTGAAATTGCCCGTGTTTCCGGTGGTACCTTGATTATTGAGAATTACCATTCCGGTAGTAGCAAGCTATTCAACCTATAGCAAAGTTTTCACTAGGAAGAGGAGGAAAAATTATGGGGGAAGTCATTGTAGTTACCTCTGGCAAAGGAGGAGTTGGTAAGACTACTACTACCGCCAACATTGGTACAGGCCTGGCGGTGATGGGCAACAAAGTGGTACTGGTTGACACTGATATTGGGCTCCGTAATTTAGATGTGGTAATGGGATTGGAAAACAGGATCGTTTATGATATTGTGGATGTGGTCACCGGCAACTGCCGGTTAAAGCAGGCTTTAATCAAAGATAAGCGATTTGAAGATTTATTTCTTTTGCCGGCGGCTCAAACTAAAGATAAAACTGCTGTTTCTGAAGAACAAATGCGGGAGTTGACTCAACAGCTCAAGGAAGAATTCGACTATGTGATTATTGATTGCCCGGCAGGCATTGAACAGGGATTTAAGAATGCCATCGCCGGTGCACAACGGGCCATTGTGGTAACTACCCCCGAGGTGGCGGCCGTTCGTGATGCGGACCGGATTATCGGGCTTTTGGAAGCAGCTTTACTGGCAGAACCTAAACTGATTGTCAACCGGCTTAGACCATCCATGGTCAAAAAAGGCGATATGATGGATATAGATGATATGATCGAAATATTAGCCATCGAGCTTTTAGGGGTGGTGCCGGAAGACGAGGCGATTGTTATCTCCACCAACAAAGGGGAGCCGGCTGTATTGGACAAGCAGTCTAAGGCCGGAGAGGCTTACCGCAACATTTCCAAACGAATTACCGGTGAGCATGTACCCCTGATGAATTTGGAAGCAGATGGATTTTTCCGTAGGCTTCGCCGGTTATTTGGTGCTTAAAATAAGATGAAGGGGGAGATGACATGTTTGAGTTTATTCAGCGAGCTTTGGGATTAAAAAAGGATGATCCCACTGCCAGTAAAAATACTGCCAAGGAGAGATTACGACTGGTATTAGTGCAGGATCGTGCCAGCATGTCTCCTGCCACCTTAGAAGCTTTAAAGGAAGATTTGATCAGGGTGATCTCCGAGTACATGGAGATTGATCAAACAGGCTTGGAAGTGTCTCTCAGTAGTGAGGATGAATCTGTAGCTCTTGTGTGTAACATACCTATTTTAAAGCTGAAAAGAAATGCTAAAGAGCAGGAAACTGCTTCATAAATTACCCACATTTTTTACCCCTTTTGAAAAGGGGTCTTTTTCTTTATAATGTCTGTAGAGGAGGTGAAGGCTCTGTTTATCGAAAGAAAAGTCCTAAAAAATCTGGATTTTATTCTTATTATTGCTATATTCCTTTTATTGGTATTAAGTTCTTTGGTAGTTACCAGTGCATCCCAGTCGGTAATCGCTTCCAGGCCTTACTATTATGCCCAAAGACATATCATTAACATCATGATCGGATTAGTAGCCATGTTTGGTGTTCTGGGGTTAAACTATGTCCATTTAGCTCCCAGACAAAAATGGATTTATGGTTTGATGATTTTTCTTCTTTTATTAGTTCTAATTCCCGGAATAGGACAGGATGCCAAAGGGGCTACCAGGGCCATTAATTTGGGTTTTATGAATTTGCAGCCGGCAGAGCTAGCCAAATTACTGTTTATAATTGCTTTTGCCCAATTCCTGTCTGATCGGCAAAACCAGTTGCATACCCTCAGAGACTTCCTGCCTGCCTTTGTTTATGTTGCTGTTCCCATGCTACTGATTATGGCTCAGCCTGATTTAGGTACGGCTTTAGTCTTTATTGGAATCTTTTTTGGGATGATGTTTGTTGGAGGGGCCAATCCCAAGCTGTTAACTGCTATTGGCGGAATCGGTTTATTTACAGTTATAGCGGGGATTTGGATCCACTTTAACGTTGTGGAATGGTTGCCACTCAAAAATTATCAAATTCAGCGGTTAGTAGTGTTTCTGGATCCTTACAATGACGGCAGGGGTGGTCTGGGATACGGTTTTAACATTATCCAATCTCTGGTGGCTATTGGCTCGGGAGGACTATGGGGCAAAGGTTGGGGCAGCGGCTCCCAGGTTCAGGGTAATTTTTTGCCGGAACATCATACGGATTTTATCTTCTCAGTGGTAGGAGAAGAGTTGGGTTTTGTGGGAGCTTCATTTATTCTGTTATTGTATTTATTCTTAATCTACCGTTCCCTTCTGATTGCTTTTCAAGCTAAAGATATGTTTGGTACCTTGATCGTTATCGGAATAACCTCTATGTTTTTATTTCACCTTTTGGTCAATGTAGGAATGACAATCGGGGTGATGCCTATTACGGGAATCCCCTTGCCACTCCTGAGTTACGGGGGCAGTAGTATGTTGACTAATCTCCTGGCATTAGGTCTAATTTTGAATATAGGCATGCGCCGCCAGAAGATTGTCTTTTAGGGAGGATGCCCCACCTTTTATACCGATCTTTTTAGCACTTATTCCGTCATATTTATTGTTATTTGGAATATATTGCAATAGATTGGTTGTAAGGTGGGGTGGCCTATGAAAGATTCCTGGAAAGATTTGGAGGATATTTGGAACTCTGAGGATTATCGTTACCGGAATATAGGGAGAATCTTCCCCGAAGATAACCGGCTGGTAGCTTTTTTGAAAAGGCGTTGGCTGTGGCAAAGCGGAGTTGTAGTTGTTATTTTTTTTAGTTTGATGGTGCTTTTTCAGTTAGAGGGCCCGGCTGCTACTGCCCTGCAGGACAATGTTCGTTATGTACTGGCAGCCAGGGAAAGTGATCTGACAACTGCATTGGAGGCAATGGCCAGATCCGGGTTGTGGTTGGATCCTTTTGACAATGAAACCCTAAGGAAAGAATACCGGCAGGCAGGGGTTGTTAACGATGAGTTGTTAGCCATACCGGTTTCAGGCAAAGTTGCCCGGCCATTTGGACTACAGCGTTCCCCAATCGACAATTCTCATGTCTTTCATAATGGTATTGATATTTTGGCAGAGCCAGGAGCAGCCGTCCGTGCCACTTTACCGGGCACTGTTATAAAGGTGGAACAAGACCCCTATTTAGGCCGAATCGTGGAACTGGAGCATTTCCAGGGTCTTACCAGCCTGTACGGTAACCTGGGAGAAGTGCTGGTGGATGTGGGGCAGAAGGTGGAACAAGGGGCCATCATAGGAAAAGCGGGAGGTAATGCCCCAAGCCATATGAAGACAATCCATTTTGAAGTACGGGAGAGAGGGGAACCGATTGATCCCATGTCCCGGATGGCGACTGTAAAAACCAGCATTTAGGGGAAATGAAAGATGCGTTGTGGCAAAGTCCTGGGCATTAAACTGCTTATCAATGATTATTTTATTTTGCTGTTGATTGGCTATGCTTTATTGGGAGTCCTCGACCAGACTCTAATTCTGTTTTTGTTAGTGTTAATTCATGAAACAGCCCATTTGCTGGCTGCCAAAAAGTTTGGGATTAGAGCTCGTGAGATAGAGCTCTTTCCTTTTGGTGGGGTAGCCCGCATTGACGGGATGTTGGAGCTGTCCCCTCGAAGGGAGATTATGGTGGCTTTGGCCGGGCCTTGCAGCAATTTTTTACTTTGCTTAACCGGTCTCTATTTTTGGCCCTGGTTGTCCCAATGGTCTTTAGGAGTGCTTTTTATTGAGGCCAATTTAATGCTGGGTGTCTTCAACCTGTGGCCCGCCTTGCCTTTAGACGGTGGCCGGGTGTTAAGGTCTTTCCTGGCCAGAAGAATAGGCTTCTACCAGGCTACCCATTTGGTACTTAAAATGAGTAAATGGTGGGCAGTAGTTATGGGAATCTGGGGGTTATTGGGGCTTTATCTGGGACTTGGTAACCTCCATACCCTTTTTATGGCTGTCTTTCTTTATGGGGCGGTTCTGCAAGAAGAAGGGAATTTTATTTACCTGTTTTTACGCTATTTGCTCCGCAAAGGGGAAGAGCTTCAGGCCAAAGGTGTGCTTCCTCTCAAACAGTATATTACCACTAAAGGAGTGACCTTGGGCGAGGTAGTCCAACAGTTTACCCCGGGGCACTATCATATGGTGTTGGTTGTTGAAAAAGGTGGCAAAGAGTTGATCTCCCTGTCGGAGCACCAGATTGTTGAAGCCCTTTTAAAACACGGTAAATCTTATCCGGTGGGAAAGCTCATGTCCTCATAGGCAAAGGATTTACGGCTTGAATGTAGAAGTTGTTTGTAATCTGGATACACTAGATCTTAAGCTGATGAGCCGCCAAACAGGTTGGCAATGGGAGGAAGAATATGCGGCAGTTAATTGAAAACCGGTTGTTGCCCAAAGTGCAAAAACCGGTCAGATACCTTGGTACCGAATGGAACTCAATCCATAAAGATTGGAAACAGATACCGGTTAGAATGGTTTTTGCTTTTCCCGATGTCTATGAAATCGGCATGTCTCATTTGGGACTGCAGATATTGTATGGGCTTGTTAATGAGCGGTCTGATGCATTGATGGAAAGGGTTTTTGCTCCCGGAGAGGATATGGAGGGATTGCTGAGGCAACACGATTTACCGTTATTTTCCCTGGAATCTTACCGTCCTTTGACTGATTTTGATTTAATCGGTTTTACCCTTCAATATGAAATGAGTTTTACTAATATCCTCAATATGCTGGATTTAGCCCGGATTCCCCTTAGAGCTGAGGAGCGAGGCGACAAGTACCCTCTGATCGTGGGGGGAGGTCCTTGTGCAACTAATCCTGAGCCTTTGGCTCCTTTTTTCGATCTCTTTCTACTCGGCGATGCAGAGGAAGCCTTGCCGGAGCTCTTGGAAGTGTTGAAAACCTGGAAAGAAGAATACATTGAATTTGACAAACAGGAATTTCTTCGCCAGGCAGCCCAGATTGCCGGGGTTTACGTGCCCGGGTTTTATAATGTGGAGTATACCGCAACAGGTCGGGTTGCCGCCGTTACTCCCACTAAACCTGGGATTCCCGCCCGGGTTCGCAGGCGGATCGTAGCTGATTTGGATGAGGCCTATTTTCCTACCAAACCGGTTGTGCCTTTTATGGAAACGGTACATGACCGGGCCATGGTGGAAGTGCTGAGAGGTTGTACCAGGGGTTGCCGTTTCTGCCAGGCAGGAATTCTATATCGTCCGGTACGGGAACGAGATCCCGAGACTTTGGCCCGGCAAGCTGAAATGATCCTCAGCCAAACTGGTTACGATGAAATATCCTTAACTTCCTTAAGTACGGCTGATTACACTTGTTTAGAGCCTTTGATCAAGGTGCTGATGGACAAGCACCAGCATCAGGGGGCAAGTGTTTCCTTACCTTCACTCAGGGCTGATGCTTTTTCAGTGAACTTGGCTAAAGAACTCCAGCGGGGACGGAAATCCGGTTTGACTTTTGCCCCCGAAGCGGGAACCCAAAGGCTGAGAGATGTTATTAATAAAGGTGTACGGGAAAAGGACCTCCTGGAAGCGGTAACCGGTGCTTTTGAGGCGGGTTGGACCGGGATTAAGCTTTATTTCATGCTGGGGCTGCCTACGGAAACCGATGAGGACTTGGCGGGGATTGCTGATTTGGCCCACCGGGTTTTGGCTATTGGACGGACCATCAGCAGGGAACAGAAACGGACGAAAAAAGTACGGGTGACAGTCAGTGTGTCCACTTACGTGCCTAAAGCCCATACACCTTTTCAATGGGAGCCTCAAGTGTCTTTAGAAGAGATCCGGCGCAAGCAACAATATTTGAAATCTAGCCTGAACAAAGGGATTACTTACCAGTATCACGATGCGGAGTTAAGCTTTTTGGAAGCGGTTTTTGCCAAAGGGGACCGGCAGTTGGCCCAGGTTTTGGAACTGGCCTGGCAAAAAGGCTGTAAATTTGACAGTTGGCGGGAGCATTTTTCTTTTGACAAATGGTTAGAGGCCTTTGATGAAGCGGGAATTGAACCCGGCATTTATGCCAATGAACCATTAGATCCGGCAGCAACTCTGCCCTGGGATCATCTTGATATGGGAGTCAGTAAGAGATTTTTGCTCCGGGAGAGGGAAAGAGCCTTTAAGGAGAGTCTTACCCCTGACTGCCGGGAAGGACGTTGCGGCGGCTGTGATGTGTGTCAGGGTTTTGGAGTTGATCTGGTGCTTAAGGGAGGCAAAGTTTAATGGAAGTCCGGCTGGAATACAGTGTAGGAAAAGAAGTTAGGTATTTATCTCATCTTGATTTTTTACGTTTATTTATCAGGGCCTTACGGAGAGCCGGATTGCCTGTTGCTTATTCCCGGGGATTCAACCCCCATCCCAAATTAGCCTTTGGACCTCCTTTGGCCGTAGGCATAACCAGCACCTGTGAGTATGTGGATATAGAGTTAGCGGAGCCGGTTCCGGTAGCCGGGATCATCGAGAGGTTGGGACAAGCATTGCCCAAGGGTGTCACTATCAAACAGGGAAAAGAAATCAAAGGTAAAACGGCTCCTTTGATGGCGGTCATTGAAAGAGCCCGTTTTCAGGTAAAGGTACCTTTGCTTGAGGGGCGGGACCAAATGGACCTGGAACAGGCCATCGAAAATCTCATGAACCGGTCCGGCATTGTGGTTATGAGAAATACTAAAGAAGGACCCCGGCCCAAGGACATCCGGCAGGGAATCTTTCGGCTGGCAGGAAAAGAGGAAAATTCATCAGCTGTTTTGCAGATGGAACTCCAGGTAGGAAGCCAGGGTTCAGTACGTCCTGATGAAGTAGTCCGGGGTTTAATCGAATTGGAGGGAATTCCCCTTCAGCAGGAAGAGATGGAGATCCAGCGAACCGGTTTGTTTTTGTTTAAAAATAATGGTTTGGTGACTCCGTTGGAAATTCTTTAAATGGTTGGAGCTGAACTCCTATGGAACGAATCATTGTCATCCAAGCCGGCTTTAAAAATAAAAGCTTGGCTGTTTTAGAAGATAATAAAGTAGTGGAATTGCATTGGGAGAGCTTATATCAGGAAAGACTGGTTGGCAATATTTACCTGGGACGGGTAATGAATGTCCTTCCCGGCATGCAGGCCGCCTTCGTGGATCTGGGGATTGGGCGCAATGCTCTTTTGCATTGGGATGACATACTTCTGCCTTCCCAGGGAGGGTTCCCCATAACCAAAAGAAAAAGAGGCTCTATCAAAGATATCCTCAAAGAAGGGCAAGATCTGCTGGTAGAGGTAGTGAAAGATGGAACAGCAACAAAAGGACCTCGTATTACCACCAGGATCTCTTTGCCCGGTCGCTATATTGTTTTGATGCCCGGCCAAAAGCATTTACTTCTCTCTCGCCGGATTGACGGTGAGGAAGAGCGAAAAAGGATTAAAGAATTAGCCATGCAATATAAAAGGCCGGAGGATGGAGTCATCGTCAGAACGGCAGCAATGGAAGCCGGTCCGGAGGAACTGGAAGGGGATTTTCGTTCTTTGGAAGCTTTATGGGCCGCTATTCAGGCTAAGAGTAAAGAGGTAAGCAGCCCGGCACTGCTTCACCGGGATATGGAACTATTGCCTGCAGCCTTGCGGGATTTACTATCCACTGATGTGGACCGGATTTTGGTTAACCGGCAGGAGACTAAAGAAGAAGTAAAAAGGATTGTGGCCATGTTGGCCCCTCATTTGCAGGAGCGGGTAGTGTATCAAGAAGGCGATCTCTTTGAATTGTTTAAAGTGCCTGCCCAAATGGATGAGGCCTTGCGGCGGAAGGTTTGGCTGGATTGCGGAGGTTACCTGATTATCGATGCGGCAGAAGCGTTAACAGTCATCGATGTAAATACCGGCCGGTTTATAGGCAGTACCAGCTTGGCCGATACAGCCCTTAAGGTTAACCTGGATGCAGCGGCGGAAATCGGGCGACAATTGCGCCTCAGGAATATCGGGGGCATGGTGGTTGTAGATTTTGTGGATATGAATGAGGAAAGTCACTGGGCATTAGTTTTGGAGGAATTGGAAAAACAAGCTAAAAAGGATCGGGTGAAAACCCAAATTCTGGGATTGACCAGGTTAGGCTTGGTAGAAATAAGCAGGAAAAAAACTAATAAGAGTTTGGGTAATTTATGGCTAAGCAACTGCCCATATTGCAAAGGAAAAGGGAAAGTGCTTAAACTCCATGCTGTGGTGGAACAAGCCAGGCAAAAGTTGTTTAATATGGCTAATCGAGTTGCAGCTCCGGTAATTGCAGCTAATTTGAATGCCCAAGTGGCTCTGTCATTGATGGACGATTCTTTAAGGGAACTGGAAGCCCGTACAGGTAAAGAAATCATAATCATCGGCAGGAAAAACATCCATCGAGAAGCCATAGAGTTGGAGGGCATATGGTCCCGGGAAAGGCTGGAAGAACAAATCCTTCCTTTGGAGCCCGGCCAAATACTTCGTTGGAAGGGGCTTACACCCGCTTATTGTCATCAAGATCGGGCAGTGATCCCACTTGAGGAATATCGTCTGACAGTTCATTTACCTGCCCATTTTGCATGGGATGGGGAACAGGCCTATTCTATGGAAATCACCGGGCTGTCAGTAAAAGAGGCAGAAGCAAAACTAATCTTTTAGGCAACAGACATAAAAAAAAGGAGGATGCAGCAATTGGAAAACAAGGAATTGCTACAGTTGGCTCAACAATTGATCCGGATAAAAAGTATCACCGGTCAGGAGCAAGAGCTTGCCGCATTTATTAAAAGTACTATGTTGGATATGGGTTATGATGATGCCATCATTGATGAAGCAGGTAATGTCATTGGCATGATAAAAGGAGCCGGGGATTTCAAGCTCCTTTTTGATGCCCATATTGATACGGTGGGAGTAGGAGCAGAGTCCGATTGGACACATGATCCTTTTGGAGGAGAAATTGAAGGGGGACGGCTGTATGGCCGCGGAGCTGCCGATATGAAAGGGTCATTAGCTGCCATGCTTTATGCAGGCGCCACCTTAGTTCCCCAGAAAGACCGGATTCCCGGTACAATTTTCATTAGTGGTACTGTCTCGGAAGAGATTGCGGAGGGTCAATGTTTTGAGTTGGTCCTGGACCGGGTCAAGCCTGATCTGGTGGTCATTGGGGAAGCTTCGGAATTAAATTTAAAAATAGGTCAGCGGGGACGGGCGGAAATCCAGGTAACTGCCAAAGGGAAATCGGCTCATTCGTCTAATCCCGAGTTGGCAGTCAATGCGGGGGAACATTTGGTTGACGCTATTTCCGCTCTCAGAAAAATTAAGCTTAGACAGGATCCCTTATTAGGAGAAGGGATTATGGTATTGACTGATCTGATTTCCCGTCCCTATCCCGGCCAGTCAGTGATTCCTTACGAGGCTTCTTGTACCTATGACCGGCGCCTGCTGGTAGGTGAAACTGAAGCAGGAGTGTTGGGAGAATTAAAAGACTGCCTGGCTGAAGCGGCCGCCAAAATTCCCTCACTGAATATTACCGTTAACATTGCCGAAGAACAGCATACTACTTATACCGGCCACAGCTTTACTAATAAAAGGTTTTATCCCGCGTGGAAGTTGGAAGAAGATCATCCTTACACACAAAAGGCCTTGAAAGCACTTCAAGGCAGTGGTCTTGAGCCTCAAATTACTGCTTACCGGTTCTGCACCAACGGCAGTACCAGCTGCGGTAAAAGAGGGATCCCCACCATTGGTTTTGGACCGGGGAGGGAAAACGATGCCCATGTGGTCGATGAATCCATCAGCGTGGAAGACTTGGAAAAAGCGATGAAGGGGTACCGGGGATTGATGACTTGCTCCTTTAATGTTGAAGGATGAACAAGCAGGAAGGCCGTAACGGTAATCCTTTGACGGGATTACCGCTACGCCTCTCCTACTTCGGCAATAACCTTGCGAATGTAGGGGATGGCTTTTCTTGTTTCTTCTTCCCCCTTTTTAAGGAAGATCGGTACATTCTTGAAACTGTACCCGCTGGCGTCTGCCACAGGCTTCAACAAGATATCGGCCAGTTCCATTTCTTCCTGAGCCAGACTGTCCTGCAATATATCCAAAGGGAACATAAAAGCGTCGTACAAGTTTTTGACCGTACCTTTCTTAAAAGTAGGCAGCCCCACGTCAACGCCAATCACGATATCTGCACCCATACTTCTGACTAAATGAACAGGCACCTTATGAGCCATAGCTCCGTCCCATAACACCTTGCCATTCTCATAAACAGGTTTCATGACCATCGGGATTGCTGTAGACGCTCTCACCGCCTTGATAGCTGATCCTGATTTCATAATCACCGGCATGCCTGTTTGGCCGTCCGTAGCCACGCAGGCAAAAGGAATAGGCAAATCTTCAATGTTGGGATCTCCGATCAGTTTTTTGAGCCATTTTCCCATTTTAGCATTATTGGTTAAGCCCGTGGTCGGCCTTGTAAAAGATACTAAATTGCGCCAGGAGATGGTAGGCAATAGCTCTTCCATGGTAGAAATTTTCATTCCGGCAGCATACAATAAGCCAACCAGGGAGCCGACACTGCTTCCGGCGATGAGATCGATAGGAATTCCTTCTTCCTCCAATACCTTTAATACACCTACATGAGCGACACCCCGGATAATACCTGCACCGAGGGCTAAGCCGATTCTGGGCCGGGAATGAATACGACGACGGTGATCAAAGCGAATATGCTCTGCCTGTATGGTAGCGCCGTCACTCAAAATGACCGCCTTGTGCAATACCTGGAACAATTCTTCCACATTGCCGTCCAGGAAAGGATACGCGGCCAGTTTGCGGATAGCAGAGCCTGAAATGCCCTGTTCAGGAGAAACCACACCTTCCCGGCGCAAAAATTCTTTGATTAAGGCATACAGGTCTTCACGTCTTTCCCTTAAGGGCGGGACTTTGATGATTTCTACCGGGAATCCGGCAGGAGGCTCCCCGCCCATCATGATCACTCTGGGATCGGTTCCTGCCTGATCCAACAATTCCTTCAAGGTGCCGGCAGGTAATTGATCTGCTTTGGATAGCAGAATAGTACCCCCTGCCGCAGCCGCTCTTTTTTTCCTCCATTCTTCCCAGGTAAACTCCAGTCCGCTCACCTTTAAGAGGGGGCCTTTTTGTCTAATACTGTCATAATGAAGGCGATTGGCAATAAATTCTTTACCTACACCGGTTTCACCTTCAATCCAAACCGGACAGGTGGCATCGGCCAAGGTTCCCACCTGGGCCTGTACCCTTTTCATTTCCTCGCTGAGATCAATAATTTTACCATACTTGTTGGCCTGGTCAGAAACCGATTGTAGCAGCACGCTGCTTTTCAAGTGTTCCTGGTGAACCAACAGGTTTGATTGGGAGATGCGTTTCAACAGCTGGTCCAACATGCTTCTCATTAACTTTGGATGCATCTCCAGTAATTTCAGTAGACCCTCCTTAGTCAAGGTATACAAGGTCACTTTTTCCAATGCCCGGATGGTTGCTGAGACCGGTTCCCCCGTTAAACAAGACATTTCGCCAAAAAAGTTTCCCACCTTTAACGTAGCAAGACGAACCTCTGTCTCACCTTCCAGAATGACTTCCACGCTTCCTTCAACCAGCATGAAAAATTTTTGTCCTTGCTGTCCTTGCTTTAAAATTATTGCATCCTCTGAAAACTCCTCAAGCTGAATCTCCTCTTGGATCAAGGCGTAATCCTGATCACTCAGATCATTCAGAAGAAACAATTTCTCAATTTTATTCATCCTCCAATCACACCCTCCCTTATTCAGCCTATGCTCTTATCCCTGATTTTTCTCTTTATTCAATCATTCGACGAATCCGGACACACTCCTTTAGGAATGCAGGATAGTTCAACTTTGCTTACAATTAGAGGTCAGTACTCGCTGTTATTTCAAAATAGGCGCCTTTTTGGATTCTTTACCTGTCTACCGGTAACAAAACTTAACAGCCGCAATCCCTTTTAGACTAAGTGATTGCGGCTAAAGCTTGAAAACAAACTACATTTTCCCTCAGGCTCCTTTGCTCTTTTGATTTTGGCATCAATTCTGCTCTTCGATTAACACCGGTTGACTTATTGTTGATAGTCTTTAAGGCGTAGCCTTGCTTATTTAATTCTGAGTGCGCCAACGCATGAGCAGCACCAGGTCTATAACCAAGAGAGCGAGAAGCATCATAAAGAGCAGTAAATAATACTCTGCGTCAATAATTTTCTGGATAAGCCAGATGCAAGCGAGAAGAATGTTACTGACGACAAAAGAAATGCTTTGGCCGTTATTGTAAATAGTCAAAAACAGCGTGCTGTTCCGGTAATTAGAAATATTAACCGCATATTGCCTGGTGGAATTCAAGAACAGGCCGTAAACGTAGCCTAATACTATGGAGATCAGTAAGAAATAAATAAAGCTATTAACCAGTTTAAGCATCAGTAAAAGACCCATGGCCAAAGCTGTACAGGTGATCAGCAGTTGAAGTTGAGGCCTGAAATGGCGATCCGGTATGTTTTCGCCGGCTTTGTCCTCCTTTAAAGGCTTAAGTTTCAAGACACCGATACAGGCTGCGAGACTGGTTATCATCAGAGCCACTCCGCTTTTGGTACTATAACCGGCGAAGCGATAATAATCGCTGACAATAAAGGTAACCATGGAAAGGTAAATAGAGACAACCGTAAATAACAGTAAAATATAGACCAGGGCTAATTTCTCTTTACTGTCCATGGGTGCTTGTTTTTGCTGAACGACTTTTGTTTCCGTTATATTCATCCCGGTTCTGATGCTTTTGGTTAAGATCAGGAGCGCAGGAGTGCCTGTCAGTATTGCCAGCAGGGCCACAGTAACTGTGCTTAACAATGCGGAGCCGCTGACTGCAAAGAAGAGGGGTGAAATTATGAAAGCAAGCATTTGAAAGACAAGGAGAGAGCGAATGTGCCAATCTATGGAAGAGGCATCGGCAGTCCTGGCATAGTAATTGTCAAGGTAGTTATATAAAAAAGCCATCAGAAAGCATCCGGCAATGTAAAACAATGTATAAAGGAAGATATTGGCGGTGTTCAACAGGGCTAAAAAGCAAAAAGCATGTAAGAAAATTAAAAACCCGATTGTTAAGGCCGAAGTCTTTACTTTTAAAAATTTTCGGGATACAAAAGCTCCGGTGATACCGGTTAAGGCACCTAGCAGGAGAATTGCCGGAAGCAAGATAGCCTTTTCCGCCGGATAATGTTTCAGTAAATACATTTGAGTTACAATGGTTTGAGTTCCGGCAGTAAAAAAGGAAATGTAAAAAAAGAAACTGTTTCTTACAATGACGGTACTTCTGTTCATACTGACCTCCGTTCCAACCCCATATACATATATAAGAGGCTAAGGTGGTTATAGAATTAAAAAAAATAGTTGAGTATCATCAGCAATGGAATCAAGACACCAAATAAAATGGTAGTAAAACCATATTTTTTTAGTTTATATGAGGAAACCATAGACATGGAAACGATCAGGAAAAAGGGAATAAAGAAAAGATCAAGATTAGAAATGTCTAAAAGTTTCATTACACTCAGTCCAACATAAAATAATGCGGCAGAAAGAGTGGTTGTTACTCCTAAAAAGTAAGGATTTGAATCTGCATCTTGTGTTCCAATAATGCAGTAATAGACAAGCCTCCAGATGCCTGTGACAATATGCAAAAATAACAGCCCAACAGCGAGCCAGGAATTAAAACCTAAGGTATAGGCGATAAATACCGGTATTATACAGAAATTGAAACAATCGCAAAAGGAATCAAGCAGCAAGCCAAATTGGGAGGCACAGTGCATTTTTCTGGCAGCAATACCGTCCAAAGAATCAAGCGCCAGTGTCAAAGGGTAAATAAAAAGTGCTGCTTGCAAATTGCCTTGTGCAGCGAACACAAATGAAACAAAACCACAAAAAAGACCAACTGTGGAAATGATATTTGGAAAATTTAAAAATTTAAGCGGTGGAAATGCCCTCTCTAACATAACTTTGTTGCCCCCCTTGATAATTGTTAATTAAACAGCTGCTATGCTGGGAATAAGAAGTCCGGTAATAAACCCCATTTATCTATTTTAAAGGTTTCATTAATAAAATACTATCACCCAAAAGGGTGATTCAGCCTGCATCATCTAAAAGGACAATTATTGCTGAATATATTCTGGATTTTTTTAACAGCAACATACTTAAAACAATCCCGTCTATTGTTCTAATCTAATTATATTCCTAAATAGTCACTAAAAGCAGTTCATTCTATCCTAATGTTCAGACAAGGCTGTTGCAAATTTGCGATAGCGCGTTTTTGTCTTACTTAGGAGAAACTATGCTATAACATGGCTTAAGGAGTTTCCGGTCGATGGCATAACTTTTGCATTATACTATATGAAAAAATGCTTATGCCTGCATAAGACAAGGAGGAATTGAATGGATGGAATTTAAATGTGATATCAGGGATTTAAATAGGTGCTCAGGTGCAAGTTGCTGCCTGTCTCTTGGAGCAAGCCCTTTGCCTAACAACTTTTTATGCTTACCGAATCGATAAAGTCGGAGGACCGTACCGTATTAACCTTTGCCGGTGATCGTGGAGAAATATGTGAAGTAAGAGTGGGGAAAGAAAACCGGCAAAGGGTTTTACGATTACAGGGAGAGAGACAGCAAATAATCCCGGCAGAAGAAAAGGGAGGAGGATTGTGATGAAAGCTGATGTGGTGATTGTCAGTGCCGCCAGGACTCCAATCGGCAAATTTGGCGGTGCCTTAAAAGATCTCAGTTCCGGCCATTTAGGCAGCCTGATCATTCAGGCAGTGATCCGGCGGGCAGGTATCATACCGGATCAGGTGGATGAAGTGATTCTGGGGGAAGTGCGTCAGAGTACCGAGTCCTCCAATGTGGCCCGTATCGCAGCTCTCCGGGCAGGCATTCCCGAAAATTCACCTGCTTTTACCGTGAACCGGCTCTGTGCTTCCGGGATGCAGGCCATCGGTTCGGGAGTGCAGCAGATTGCTTTTGGCCATGGGGAAATCTTGGTAGTGGGCGGCGTGGAGAATATGAGCCGGTCACCTATTTACCTGCGTAACGCGCGGTTTGGGGAGGGCAATCCGGTTTTGGTTGATTCCAACCTGGAAAACGGGCAACAGCCGATGGATATTTACGGCAGTCATTTAAGCATGGGTATGACGGCGGAGAATGTAGCTGAAAGATATGGGATCACCCGGGAGGAACAGGATGTTTTTGCCCTGCAAAGCCAGCAAAGAACCAAAGCAGCTATGGAGGCAGGTAAATTTAAGGAAGAAATTATGCCGGTGGAAGTAAAGCAAAAGAAACAGACTGTTATTTTTGATACCGATGAGTTTCCCCGGCCGGATTCCACTTTGGAAGGCTTGAAAAGGTTGAGACCGGCTTTCAAAGCCGGCGGTACCGTCACGGCGGGTAATGCCTGCGGTCGCAATGACGGGGCTGCCGCTTTGGTGATCATGTCTTCCGCTAAAGCCAAGGCACTGGGCTTAAAGCCTTTGGCCAGGATTGTGGATTGGTCTCATGCAGGAGTATCTCCGGAAGTGATGGGGATCGGACCGGTTCTCGCCCTGGAAAAGCTGTGGGAACGGACCGGGAAAAGCTTATCGGATGTTGGCCTGATTGAACTCAATGAAGCTTTTGCTGCCCAGTCCCTGGCGGTAATCCGGTTGGCCGGCCTCAATCCGGAGAAGGTAAACGTTAACGGCGGTGCCATCGCCTTAGGGCATCCCTTGGGTGCTACAGGAGCCAGAATCGTGGTCACCTTGCTCTATGAAATGATGCGCCGGCAGGAGCAATTGGGAGTGGCCACCTTATGCGTCGGCGGGGGTCAGGGGATGGCGATAATGCTGGAGCTGGTATAGCAATATGATTGGCATCTTGACAAGGAGTGCCGGTTGTGGTAACTTATTCGTTGGACCGTTTAAAACCGCATGATCAGGGTTTAAGTGACTAGTCCACCTATGATCAGCGAGTCTTTGCGAGGAGGTGCGTCAATGTACGCAATTGTTGAATCAGGAGGCAAGCAGTACAGGGTTAGCCAGGGGGATGTAGTTCGTCTGGAGAAACTGACTGCCCAGGAAGGCGAAGTAGTAGAATTAGACAAGGTACTGTTAGTCTCCGATGGTAATGGAGTAAAAGTAGGTAATCCTTTTGTTGAAGGAGCAAAAGTGACGGTGAAAGTCCAGGGACACGGTAGGGGAAAGAAAGTAATCGTTTTCAAGTATAAGCCCAAAAAGAATTACCGTCGCAAGCATGGACACCGCCAGCCTTACACAGAAGTAGTAGTGGAGAATATTCAAGGCTAGATTATGGTTACTGTGGAACTTTTTCTGGCTGAGGATGATTATATCCAGGCTTTTCAGGTGGAAGGTCACGCCGGGGCTGCTCCTTATGGGGAAGACATTGTCTGTGCCGCAATTTCTATCTTAAGCCAGACAGCGGTGGTAGGACTAAACCATTTTTTGTCCCTTGCTCCGGAAGTAATGATTCAGGAAGGGTTACTGCGTTGCACTTTGCCGGAAAAGCTTAACGCTGAAGAAAAAGAGAGAGCACAGGTTATCTTGAACACAATGTCATTAGGGCTTGAGGCCCTGGAACCTAACTACGGGAAATACTTTAAGATCCACAAGAGGAGGTGGACTAAATGCTAAGAATTGATTTACAGCTTTTTGCCACTAAAAAAGGTGTTGGTAGTTCTAGGAACGGTCGTGACAGTGAAGCCAAGCGACTTGGGATAAAAAGGCACGACGGTCAGTATGTGGCTGCCGGTAACATTTTGGTGCGTCAGAGAGGCACAAAAATTCATCCAGGGGAAAACGTTGGTTTAGGTAGAGACCATACTCTTTTTGCACTAATTGAAGGTACAGTCCGTTACGAAAGAAAAGGTCGTGACAAAAAGCAAGTAAGCGTATACGCTTAAATAATGGTTAAGTAATCCTGAAAACCGCCGGTAGGCGGTTTTTTGCTTTTCATGCAATATTGCATTGGTAATAACGCAAAATTACATCATGGAAAAATGAATATGTTGGTTATATGCGTAGTACAGTGGTTCTTTGTGTACTGTATGCTGGCATAAAGATTGCTATAAATCATTTGAAGGTAAAATTCAGTAACTTGAAAATATTCAGAAAAGGAGGGTGGGCCATAGTATATTTTCGTTGTCTTTTCTATGGAAATATTTAGAGGGGGGTTATGTTATGCATAGTAAAGCAGTTAAAAAGATTTTGGTACTGGTGTTAACGCTTGGATTACTCAGCGCTTTTGTAGTCGGTTGCGGAGGAGGGTCTGCCGGCCCTGATGCCGGAGGGGGCAGCAGTCAAGAAGGACAAACTGCACCCAGCCAACGGCCTGAACGAATTTCTATAGCCACCGGCGGAACAGGCGGCACTTACTATCCTTACGGCGGAGCTATGGCTGATATTATCAATAAGTACGTAGACGGATTGGAAGCCGCTGCAGAAGTCACCGGTGCCTCCGTTGAAAATGCCCGCTTGCTTGATAGCGGGGATTCCGCTATAGGCCTATTGATGAATGATGTGGTATACATGGCTGTTAATGGTGAAGGTGCTTTTGATAAGGCAATCGACTTAAGGACTCTTTTCGTGATGTATCCGAACATCATGCACGTTGTATCGGTTGATGCCGGTAAAGTCAATAGTATCAGTGATCTAAAAGGTAAGAAAGTATCGGTTGGAGCTCCGGGTAGCGGTACAGAGACTATGTCCAGCGAAGTTTTAGGCGCGTTGGATATCACTTATGATGATTTTTCTGTTTTCCGGTTGTCTTTTGCCGAAAACACTCAAGCCCTTCGGGACAATGTAATTGATGTTGGTATTTGGTCAGTTGGGGCGCCTACTTCTTCCATTATGGATTTAGTAACCACTCACCAGCCGAATATTATCAGTTTCACCGAGGATGAAATCAGCAAGGTAACAGCTGCCAAACCATATTACAACAGAACAGTTATCCCCGCCGGAACCTATGACAAACAGCCCGAAGACGTAGCAACTTTAGCAGTGTGGAATTCGGTGATTGTGCATAGCAGGATGTCTGAAGACATGGCCTATACCATTGTCAAGGCAATCTTTGACAACATCCAAGATATTATTAATGTATACCCTGGAGCAAAAGATACTACCCCGGAAAATCTAATCAGTGCTGCGGAAGCGCCGCTGCACCCAGGAGCAATTAAATACTTGGAAGAAATTGGTATTGATGTGCCCGAACGTCTGATACCACCTGAAATGAAGTAGTAATGCATTTTATCATGAACGGTGTTCAAAAAGGAAAAGCCCCTCTCAAGCAAGGGCTTTTCCTCTTCCTTGTTGTGATATTAACACTAAGTACGGTTTATTTTTGGCAAGTTAGCACTTCTTTGGAATACAGCTTGACAATGGTTAATATGAAAACCGGTCAAATGATTATGAAGGTCCCTGTCCTGGAAGGCGAAAGTTTTCAAATACATTATATCCATTCGGTAGACCGCTTGCCGGTGCAAGAGACGTTTAAGGTGAACCAGGGAAATTTGGTATTGGATCAAGTGCGCTGGATGTCTTTTGGAGCAGGCCTTGGATACATGGGGCAGGGTGAGTTAAAAGTTGAGGGTGAGTGGATTATTATTGAAAAAATGAATCGCCGGCTGGATTCTCTTCCCCTCAGGGTTGGGACCATAGCAGATCACTGCCTGGTATACAGAGGTGAAGAGTATCCATTAAGAAATTATGTGGAGGGAATGGATTTAGTACAATTTGCTATCGCCAAGGACTAAGAGCAGCATTTTCTTCCAGCGGGTTCGGAACCATAAACAGTTGGCTTGAGGAGGTAAAGAAGTGAAAAATTCTGAAACAGGGGCGTCAAAGAACATTACTTGGTATCTCATTGTAATTGCTGCTTTGGGATTAACTGCCTTTCATTTATACACGGCCGGCATTTCAATGTTTGGTGCTTGGCTGCAAAGAGATATTCACTTGGTTTTCATTTTAGTATTGGCTTTCCTGATCTTTCCGCTACGTAAAAGTGGCCGGCAAGATCATTTGACAGTTATAGATGCAGTGTTTATTTTGGCAGCGATTGCCTCCGGCTTGTATATCCTGATATTTTACCAGGATATTGTTATGAGGGCGGGAGCTTATACTAATACAGATATATTTTTCGGTATTATCTTGATCATAGCGCTTCTGGAAGCAGCCCGCCGGGCCACCGGTTGGGTAATGGTACTCATTGCGGGGGTATTTTTGCTTTATGCCTTTCTAGGTCCT
>JAAYOX010000076.1 GCA_012520135.1 Clostridia bacterium | reverse complement strand
TTTATGGTCTATACGGTGATGAAAAATATTCACATCAAACTGGCGGAAGTGGCGGTCAATCTCAAGGCTTCTCAATATCAAGTTTTCCGTTATGTGATCTTGCCCTTGAGTATGCCAAGCATTATTTCCGCTTCTGCTATTGCTTTCGCTTTTTCTTTCGGAGCTTTTGAGATACCCTATCTATTAGGGGCAACTTATCCGAAAACGTTGCCGGTTTGGGCGTACCAGAACTTTATTTCCGTGGATCTTGGCCACCGCCCCGTGGCCATGGTCATCAATATCATTATTTCCCTGGTATGTGCCCTGTTAGTTTTTATTTATTACGTATCCATGCGAAAATACTTAAAGAATTGGAATTAGCTCCTTTAGGACAATGTAATACATTGGTGGGAATTAAATTATGGTAAAATCAAGATTAGAGCAGTTGATTAATCTTTCGATTCTCATGTTAATTTTATTTCCTATTTTGGTATTGGTGGTATGGTCATTCAGTCAGGGATGGCCGGCAGATCATTTGCTGCCCAACCAGTGGGGACTGAGGGGATGGCAGTATTTATTCTCTCCGAAAAGCAAAATGCTGTCCAGCTTGGGTTTGAGCACCTTTATCTCCTTGGTGGTAACACTAATGGCTCTAATCCTCAGTATTCCTGCAGGCAAGGTTCTGGGGATCTATGAATTCAAAGGCAAAAGATTGGTTGAAATCCTGGTCCTCGCTCCATTAATTATTCCAACGATTACGGTGGGCATGGGGATCCAGATAGCATTTATCCGTTATGGCCTGACAGATACTGTCTCAGGTGTTATTTTAGTGCACCTGCCGGTGGTGTTACCATATGGAATACGTATTTTTGCCAGCATTTATAAGACCCTGGGCTTAAAATGGGAGGAACAGGCTCAAATCTTGAAGGCCAACAGTTGGCAGCGATTCAGATATGTTACTTTACCTTTTTTATACCCGGGGATTATCGCGGCGGGAGTGTTGATGTTCACCGTTTCTTTCAGCCAATATTTCCTAACTTATTTGATTGGGGGCGGGAAGGTGCTTACTTTACCGATTTTATTATTCCCCTTCGTAAACTCCGGGGATCGGGTGATTGCTGCCGGGTTGGGCCTGGTGATAATCGCTGCATCTTTAGCTTTCATGTTCATTATTGAAAGGATGTTGGGCGATTCGGAACACGAAAGCAATTTTTACTATCTGTAGCATATTAAGTAGCTCTTACAACTTAAAGAAAATAATCCGGCAGATGGCAAGGGGGGAAAGGTATGCCCAGGATTGAACTAAAGGAGTTAACTAAAAGATACAACGGAATACCTGCTGTGGAACGGGTCTCGATGGCTGTTGAAGATGGGGAACTACTGGCCCTGGTAGGCCATTCCGGCTGTGGCAAGACGACAATTTTAAGAATGATTTCCGGACTTACCCCTCCCGATGAAGGTACTGTTTGGATTGACGGGCAGAATATTACTCACCGGAAGCCGGAAGAACGGGAAGTAGTGATGATTTTTCAGGAAAACCTCCTATTTCCCCATCTCACAGTGGCTGAAAATATTAGCTTTGGCCTCAAAATGCAAGGAGTTCCCCGAAAAAAAAGGCACCAAAAAACTCAAGAGCTGCTGGATTTAATGCAGTTGCCTGATATCAGTAAACGTTATCCTTCCCAGTTGTCAGGAGGCCAGCAACAGCGGGTAGCGTTGGCCCGGGCACTGGCTTTGGAGCCAAAATTGTTGTTACTGGATGAACCTCTCTCCAATCTTGATCCTAAATTACGGGACGATTTACGGGAGCTCATTTTAAATCTCCATAAGCAATTGAAGATGACCACGATTTTAGTGACTCACGACCGGGATGAAGCCATGATGATGGCTGATCGGATTGCGGTTATGTATTACGGTAAAATGCTGCAAGTTGATGAGCCGGTTAATATCTATCGTCATCCGGCAAGCCGGGAAGTGGCCAGTTTATTTGGCCAGTGTAATTTTCTGCCAGGAGTACTTAAAGACGGTATATTTGAAACGGAAGGTCATCAATTCAGGGTACCCGTTATCAGGCAAGGAGGCCCGGTGGAAGCCTGTATTCGCAGTGAGCATATTGAAATCGTCCGGCCCCGAGCTGATAGTCCTACGGGAGTGATTACGGAGAAAAAGTATGTAGGGGGACAAGGTATCTTAAAAGTGGCGGTGGGCAGCTTGGTTTTTGTAGTACGGGGTAATAACTACTTTGAGTTGGATATAGGTAGTCGGGTGGGCCTGGATATTGATTGGTCCCGGGTTTCCTTTATAAATCTTAGCCGGTGTAGTTGAGGAAGATAAAGTTTATTAAGCAGGAGGAAAAGCAAAGTGTTGCATGAACAATTGTTACCTGCGGTCAAAGATTATGTGAATAACAAAAACTTTAAGGAAGCCCTCGGTATTCCGGTAGGGATGACCGTTAATGTACAATTTTTGGCCCAAGGGGAATATAACCTCAATTACCTTTTGTTCATTGACAAGGCGCCGCCGGGAAAGGATTCCGCGGAGATGCGGTATGTTTTTCGGGTTAACACCGGCAGTCAGATGAATCTGTCAAACCAGATTCGTTATGAATACCAGGCATTGGAATTGTTAAAAGCTTCCGGGGTAACTCCCCTTCCCTTATATGTTGACGATAGTCAAGAGCAAATCCCCTATGGCTGCCTGGCCATGGAGTATTTGCCGGGAGAGCCGTTAGATTATAACGTTGATTTGAGGAAAAGTGCCGGAGTTTTCGCCAGGATTCACAGCCTGCCATTGGCAGAAGAAGAAACGGATTTTCTCATCAGGGTAGATGGCCCCTTTTCCGTCATTTGCGACGAAGTGGAGAGACTGATCAAGCCTTATCTGGAATGTCCGGCAGGCAATCCTGAGGTTAAAATGCTATTGGAAAAGCTGTATCAGGTCAGTCACGATAAACGACAGGAGGAACGATACTTCGCCAGGGAACCTTGGCGGGCAGTGATCAATACCGAGGTCAATTCCCACAATTTTATTGTGAACCGCCATCGCAATACCTGCCACCTGATTGACTGGGAAAAGCCCATCTATGGAGAGCCGGCTCAGGACTTGAGCATGTTTCTGATACGTACCACTACCTTATGGAAACGGAATATCATTTTAACCCGGGAGCAGGAAGAACTGTTCATCAATAGTTATCTGGAAACCCTGCCTCCTTGCCCTGTAAGCAAAACATTGCGGGAACGGGTGGAGAGCTTTAAGTTCTTCAATCTGCTGCGGGCCATTTCCTGGTGTGCCATGGCCTGGACGGAGTATACCAAACCGGGACGGCCTTTGGTGAACAATGATACTTTTGAAAAGATTAAGCTGTACCTGGAGGTTGATTTTATAAAGGACAGTTTTCCTGGGATCCTAAGGTGAGAGAATGATCACTATGAGCTGACAGGTTGTTTTATTCCCGGGCATATTCATACTGTGGATGGTGTCCTTTTACAATTCCTGCAATATCTCTCCAGACACAATCAATATAAAGCGCCACATTACTGTCTTTTTCTCGCAGCGGCGAAATTTCCAAGGTTAAGAATAGTATAAGGCAATAAGACTAATTTGCGGGTTTCCCAAGTGCAAGCCCGGGAACTAGCTTTGACAGGGGCCAAAATGTTAAGGATGTGTTAAAAGCTTATAGCAACATTTGTGAAACTATGATCAATTAAAATTTGCACATGCTCGGTAGCGGTATGCCAGTCATGTAAATCGCGCCTGTTTAGAGCTGAAAGTAGATAGAAAAAGGAGGCGGTTGAAATGATACCACTTTTTACGCCGTTAACCATTAAGCATCTTACTTTGAACAACCGTATCGTGTTGCCACCAATGGCTTTGGATATCGCTACCGAAAAAGGGCAGGTAACCCATGGTTTAATTGAACATTACTGCCGGCGTAC
>JAAYOX010000075.1 GCA_012520135.1 Clostridia bacterium | reverse complement strand
TTATGTAAAAAACTACGACTAGGTGTTGACAGATACGAAAGGGCGGGCTATTATTATAAATAAGTTAGGCAAGACTAACAAAATTAGATCTATTTAATATAGTTTTGACAACCTAATACTAATGAGGGGGTGATCGGTTCCTTCCTTCAATATATTAGGAAGAACGGAGAACACCATGAGATTAAGATACTTGATCATTTTGCTTATTCTATTATCACTGACCTCTCTCTTTATAGGTGTCAGGCAAATTTCACCCTTGGATTTGTTTAACCTAACGGAAACACAAGTGCAGACCATGGTCATCAGCCGTCTGCCCCGGCTACTCAGTATTATTTTGGCCGGTTCCGGTTTAAGCATTGCCGGATTGATCATGCAGCAGTTGAGCCGGAACAAGTTTGTGTCTCCAACCACGGCAGGGACCATGGACTCGGCCAGCCTGGGAATCCTGGTAGCATTGCTGGTCTTTCCTTCGGCGGGTATTCTGGAGAAGCTGGTAGTGGCCTTTGCATTTGCTTTGACCGGTTCCCTGCTTTTCATGAAGATTCTGGAGAAAGTAAAATACAGGGAAGCAATTCTTATCCCTCTGGTGGGGCTGATGTTTGGTAACATTGTCGGCTCAATTACTACCTTTTTTGCTTACAAGCATGACTTAATCCAGACGGTAAATACGTGGTTGCATGGAGACTTCTCGATTATTTTAAAAGGCAGGTACGAATTGCTGTATCTAGGAGTGCCTTTGATGGTACTGGCTTATTTTTTTGCAGACAGGTTTACCGTGGCCGGTATGGGTGAGGATTTTTCGGTTAACCTGGGGCTTAATTACCGCCAGGTGGTGAATATAGGTTTGACGATTGTGGCCATGGTGACGGCTTTGGTGGTTCTCACGGTAGGGATGCTGCCATTCCTGGGACTGATAATCCCTAATATTGTGACTATGTACCGGGGGGATAATCTGAGAAACAACTTGCCTCACGCGGCAGTGCTGGGAGCAGTATTTGTCCTGGGGTGTGACATTACCGGTAGGTTGATTATCTATCCCTATGAGATTTCCATCGGGATGATGGTAGGCGTGATTGGCAGCGGTTTGTTCTTTTATTTATTATTTAGGAGAATGTTTGCCCATGAAGCATAAGCAGAAATTAGTTGTTCTAGGAGCCTTGGCAGCAATATTGGTGTTAGCTTATTTATTGATTGATGTTGGCGGTCAGTGGGATTATGTCCTCCCCCGCCGCGGTAGAAAGATAATGGCGGTGCTCCTGACCGGTAGTGCCATTGCTTTTTCTACCGTGGTTTTCCAGACAATTATCAATAACCGGATTTTGACACCTTCCATTATCGGCTTGGATTCTCTGTATTTATTGTTCCAAACGGCTGTTGTATTTGTGGCCGGTTCAGAGACCCTGACTATGATGAACAAGCAGTTGCATTTCATCATTAATGTGGGATTAATGGTGCTCTTTGCAAGCCTTTTATATAAAATCCTGTTTCAGCGGGAAAATCAAAACATTTACTATTTATTATTGCTGGGGATTATCTGCGGTACCTTTTTCCAAAATGTGTCCTCCTTTATGCAGATGTTGATTGACCCTAATGAATTTCAGGTAGTTCAGGGCAGGATGTTTGCCAGCCTGAGTAATGTCAATGGTGATCTTTTGTGGATTGCCGGGGCAGGTATGGTGGTAGCCGTGTTTTATTTCAGGCCTTATATCCAATATCTGGATGTGTTGAGCTTGGGCAGGGAACAGGCCATTAATTTAGGGGTTAGCTATGATCGGGTGGTTAAACAGCTTCTTGTTCTGGTTGCCATCCTGACAGCGATTGCCACTGCTTTGGTAGGACCGATTACTTTCCTGGGCTTGTTGGTTGCTAATATAGCTTACCGGTTGCTTAAGACCCATCGCCACATTTATCTAATTCCGGGAGCGATTTTAATCAGTATTGTAGCCCTGGTAGGCGGTCAGCTGGTGGTGGAAAGAGTGTTTAGTTTTACGACTACTTTGAGTGTCATCATTAACTTTTTAGGTGGAATAGTTTTCATTTACCTTCTGTTAAAGGAGAGTCGATTATGATCAGGGTTCAAAAGGTTTCCAAAATTTACGGCAGCAAGACAGTGGTGGATAATGTATCTCTGGATATCGAAAGGGGTAAGATTACTTCTTTAATCGGGGCTAATGGAGCCGGCAAGAGCACCCTTTTATCAATGATCAGCCGGTTGATTAAGAAAGATGGGGGAAAAATTTTCGTTGAAGGGGTAGAAATCGGTGAATGTGACAGTAATGAACTGGCCAAGAAGATTTCTATTCTCAAGCAGTCTAATTATCTGAATATCAGGTTGACCATTAAAGACTTGGTTAGCTTTGGCAGGTTTCCCTATTCCAAAGGACGGCTGACTAAGGAAGATCAGGAGTATATAGATGATGCCATAGCCTATATGGAACTTAAAGATATTGAAAACAAATACTTGGATCAGTTGAGCGGAGGGCAAAGGCAGCGGGCTTTTATTGCCATGGTTCTTGCTCAGAATACGGAT
>JAAYOX010000074.1 GCA_012520135.1 Clostridia bacterium | reverse complement strand
GTATAGTTATCAACGCCACGGAGACAATAAAACATGAGAACTAAGCCCTGATTTGAGCAGGGCCAGTTTGTCAACAAGCAGACCCTGCTTTCAGCAGGGTTTTTTATAGGGGATAGATGCCATGTTCATCAATTTCATTCGAACAATCATTTTGTTTCTACTGGTAATCACCGTCATGCGCATCATGGGGAAACGCCAAATCGGAGAATTGCAGCCTTTTGAATTGGTCATCGCCATTATGATTTCCGAATTGGCAGCGGTTCCCATGCAGGAAACCGGGATACCCTTGCTGTCAGGGATCATCCCTATTATTACTCTATTAATTATCCAATTGACTTTCTCCTATTTATCCATGAAAAGTGAAACTGCCAGAAAGGTTATCTGTGGGACACCAAGCGTGGTTATCGCCAACGGCAGGATTGTGGAAGATGAGCTCCAAAGACTTCGCTACAATATTAACGACTTGTTGGAGCAGTTAAGAGAGAAAGACTACCCCAATATTAATGATGTGGAATATGCTATTTTGGAGACCAGCGGAAAACTAAGTGTAATTCCCAAATCCCAGAAAAGAGCTATAACCCCCGCTGATTTAGAAATGGAAACTGCTTATGAAGGTTTGCCTATCACCTTAATCGCCGACGGGGTCATTAATTACTCTAACCTCAAAACAGCCGGTCTAAGCAAAGAGTGGCTGTTAGAGGAATTACGCAAACGGGGAGTGCACAATCCCAAAGAAATATTGTTTGCCACTTTGGGCAGCGACGGAGATTTATTTATTCAAGGGAAAACCAAGCCTGAGGAAAGGGAAGAATAAGCATGCGTATTATCGTATTTACTGTCTTTCTCACCATTCTGGTTGTTGGCTTTGCCTGGTATTCAATGGAGTACCTGCAGGTTTCCTCCGGCAAAATAATTCAGCAATTAGATGCCTTGGAAAAGCAGATCAGTGATGAGAATTGGCATGAAGCCCAACAGTCCTTGGCGGGAATTGCCGCCTACTGGAATGAAATACATAAAAACTGGAAATTGCTGATCGATCATCGTGAAACAGATGAAATCGAAATTGCAATTACCAGGCTAAAAAGCGCCTTCCGTGCCAAGGAACAAGGAGACGCTCTAGCCGAGTTAGCAGTGTTGCGGTTTTATTTGGAGCATATTCCTGCCAAGGAACGGGTGCTCCTGCGGAACATTTTTTAGGGCAACACCCGTTTCCTCATGCGGAGACTTTTAGGAGTTACCTCTAACAATTCATCATCTCCAATATACTCCAAGCATTTTTCCAAAGTCATCTGCCGGGGAACATTAAGTTCAACAGCAATTTCCTTAGTAGAGCTTCGAATATTGGTCAACTGCTTCTTTTTGGCCACGTTAATCAATAAATCCCCTGACCGGGCGTGCTCTCCGATAATCATGCCCCGGTACACAGGATCACCGGGCTTAATAAACAGCTCCCCTCTTTCCTGAGCGTGCTCGATCCCATAGGCCGTGGCTTCCCCGGTTTCAAAGGCTACCAGGGAACCCCTGGTACGGCTCATTATCTCTCCTGTCCAAGGAGCAAAATGATGAAAAGCATGATACATAATGCCGGTCCCTTTTGTCCCTGTTAAAAACTCCGGACGGAAGCCGAACAATCCCCGGGTGGGAATCAAAAAACGAAGCCTGGCACTACCTTCACCTTGCTGATCAATACTTTGGAGTTCGCCTTTCCTGGGGCCTAGGGTCTCGATGGAAAACCCTACATACTCATCAGCAACCTCCAGGATTAATTCTTCAATAGGTTCACATTTTTGCCCGTCTATTTCTTTAATAATTACTTTAGGCCGGGAGACTTCAAATTCGTATCCTTCGCGACGCATCTTTTCAATCAAAATGGACAGGTGTAATTCCCCGCGACCGGCTACCTGGAAAACTTCCGGGGAATCAGTTTCCGTCACCCGCAAGCTCACGTCCCCTCTCGCCTCTCTGAACAATCGCTCGCTTAGTTTCCGGGAAGTAACATATTCCCCGTCCCGGCCGGCAAAAGGACTTTTATTTACTTGAAAAGTAACGGTTACGGTGGGATCGTCGATTTTAATAAAAGCTAAGGGAATTGGGTTGGCAGGATCAGCCACCGTATTGCCCACATCGATATCCCCGATTCCTGTCAATAAGACGATTTCCCCGCAGACGGCCTGTTCCACCGCTCTCTCTTTCAAACCGTCAAAGACAAAGAGGCCTGACAAACGAGCATTAACACTGGAGCCATCGGGTTTAAGAATGGCTACCTCCTGCTTGGCATTCACCTTACCGTTAACAATCCGGCCAATGGCCTTACGACCTAAATAATTATCGTGATCGACTATGGCCACCCCAATTTGCAACGGTGCCTCGGGATCACCCTGGGGAGAAGGTATATGATCTATAATAGTGGCAAATAAAGGTTCCAAATCTACCGGCTCCACATTCAGATCCAGCGTTGCCAACCCGGCTTTAGCTACTGTATAGACAACGGGAAAGTCCAGTTGAGCATCATCAGCCATCAATTCAATAAACAGATCCAGTACTTCATCCAATACTTCCTGGGGACGAGCATTGGGCCGGTCAATTTTATTAATCACCACTATGGGTTTTAAACCGGCAGCCAACGCTTTTCGCAGGACAAACCGGGTTTGGGGCATGGGGCCTTCAAAGGCATCTACCAACAGCAAAACCCCATCCACCATCTGCACAATCCGTTCTACTTCCCCGCCAAAATCCGCATGACCCGGCGTATCCACAATATTTAGCCTGTAACCTTTATAAGTAATAGAGGTGTTTTTAGCCAGGATGGTAATGCCCCGCTCTTTCTCCAACTCCTCCCGGTCCAGCACCCGGTCTTCTACAACCTGTTTGGCATGGAAGAGGCCGCTTTGCTGGAGCATACCGTTAACCAGGGTGGTCTTGCCATGATCCACATGAGCAATAATGGCCAGATTTCGTAACTGTGTTTGTTCCATTGTATCCCTTCTTCATCTAAAAATCCTTTAATATTATAATGTCTCCTAACCCCATATGCAATTACCAACAAAAACTTATGCTTTAACCAACCGCCTGTACTGCCGGCACGCATTTACAAAACCGGCTGCCGCTTTAGGATTGGAGCGGAAATGAAGGTGTACATAGGAAGCAAGCAAATTGTTCTTCCTGTAGCCCTCGAGCCTTCCATCAACACCTTTGCCCCCAATTAAAGAATAAGCGGCATCATCGGGGTTTAATCCAGTCAGAAATGAATAGCGAAATTCATGTCCTTTTAGAATATCACCCTTACTGACCAGCAGGCAATCATGGACAGCTGTTGCCTGCACATAACCGAGAGCTGATAACTTTTTGCTCATTTGGGCTTTAGCCGGCACCAGCCCTACTCCCGGCCATGAACTTCCTTCAAAATCTACTATCGTATCTGCTAAATAAACCAAACCGCCGTCTTCGGCATAGATGGGCATTCCCTGATCAAAACACTGCCTGATGGATGCTTTCATGCTGTTATTCCGGGTCAGTTGGCCTAAAAACATTTCCGGAAAACCGCCTCCAATGTATAGCCCGTCTGCCGGAGGCACAGCGGTGTCCTTTAAAGGACTGAAGAAAACAAGGGACGCTCCCAATTCTTCCAGGTAATCCAGGCTGTCCTGATAGTAGAAACTAAATGCCTCATCTTTGGCCACTCCAATCACAACTTGATTTTGCCCACAGTTTTCTTCCAAACGGGTAGCGGCGGGAATACTTTCCGGTTTCCACGCCTGTTTGGCAGCCTCCAAAATACCTGCCAAGTCCACCTCAGCTTCCACCATGTCTGCCATTTGATTGAGCACCTGACTTAACCGCTGATTTTCTTCTGCAGGTAACAAACCCAAGTGCCTTTCAGGCATGATAATGGCCTTATTTTTCGAAAGGCAGCCCAAAACTTTTAGCCCTAGTTCTTCTTCAATGCTGTTTTTAATATGGGTTCTATAGTAATCACCGCCTGCATTGTTTAAGATTACACCGGCTACCTTTAATCCGGGCTCATATTCCTTAAAACCTTTGAGCAGGGCCAAGCAACTTCTGCCCATTCCTTTTACATTGGCTACCAGGACCACCGGCAAATCAAGAATTAGAGCAATGTGGGCACTGCTGCCTTTTATTCTCTCCCCTTTAGCCCCGTCAAATAAACCCATTACCCCTTCTACCAGCGAAACATCTGCAGTCCTGGAGTTTCTTAAAAAAATGTCCCTTATTACCTGCTCATCCCCCATCCAGCTGTCCAGGTTGTGAGATTTTCTCCCTGAGGCATAATAATGGAGTCCCGGGTCTATATAATCAGGGCCAACCTTATAGGGCTGCACTTTTAACCCCCGCCTGCGTAACGCCGCCATTATACCCAGAGTTAAAGTAGTCTTACCTGCTCCGCTTTGAACACCGGCAATCATAATACGATTAAAGTCCATTACATCTCCTCCGGCCCTTTTTGAACTGAATTTTACAATAAAAAAAGCAACCACACCTTCCTCGAGGCGTCGCTTACTCACTAAACTTAGGCAGGTTTCCTGGCTCCCGGGTCATCCTCCCTGCATCCCTTCCTGATGACTCAGTGGTAATGATACAGTTTGTAACCGGCTACAGTGGCGGGACCGCTCAGGCTTTACCTGATTCCCTTTTAACCTCCGAGAGGCACCTAAGTTTTTATTTACTTGAAACCCCGACACAAGGGCTTTTTTAACTACGATAATTAGTAAACTGGAGTTCAATCCCAAAATCTTTTTGCTTCAACATTTGGATTACGGCTTGTAAGTCATCCAGTTTTTTACCGGACACCCGCACCTGATCATCCATAATTTGGGCTTGTACTTTCAATTTCATCTGCTTTATCGCTGCTACGATTTCTTTAGCCTTTTCCTTGGAGATGCCACGCTGGACTTTTACTATTTGCCGAACCGTTCCCCCGCTGGCAGGCTCTATCTTGCCGTAACTTAAAGACTTTAAAGGTACGTTTCTGCGAACTGCTTTACTCTGGAGGATATCAATGACACTCTTCAATTTAAATTCATCATCGGCAATAATCTTGATTTCATCGCCTTCCAAAGAAATTTCCGCTTTACTGCCTTTAAAATCAAACCGCTGGCGGATCTCCTTGATTGTCTGGTTGACAGCGTTATCCACTTCCTGCATTTCCACTTCTGAAACCACATCAAAAGAAGCATCTTTCGCCACAATTATCTTCTCCTTTCCTTAAGCAGGTTAAGCCAAGGCCCCAATCCTGCTATGAGATTCGATTAATTCCTCAAACTCCCACCAGTTTTTGATTCTCCGGTAATTTCGCAGGTGCCTGTTATAAGGCCAGTCGAATACTACTGCCCAACCCTTGCCTGTTCTATGAAAGTCCTCTATATTCTCCGGCTTATCATCCAGAAGCAGATCGATGTCCACCAGATCTTTTCGAGCTGTGTAAATGATGTTTTTCTCCCGCATAAAACGAAATTGGTCCACAGGGAATACCTTTTCCAACTGCCGGGAACGGTTAACCATCCCCACAGCCGGTGTATCTGAAACCAGTACCAACTCATGCTTTTTATCTAAACGACCCATGACCTCCAAAACGCCATCCATCAGGGGCAAATTAGCATAGAAAGCTTCGTCGTAAAAGTAACGATAAATTTCTTCTCCGCATTTGACAAAACGGGCTGTTTCCCAGCTCTTAATATCTTCACGCTGAAGATTATCGTCGTATTCTAAATTATATAATCTAACCAATTCACCGATTGTATCAAAGACTACCCCATCCAAATCGATACCGATTCTCACCGGATAACCTCCTTGCCCCATTACATGTCGATTACGGGCATTATACCATATCCAACCTAATCCAGCCAGTCTTCACTGTTTTTGTCCTTTACTGACTAATTCTGCCATCGATTACCCAGTCACCCTGCCGATCTGGTATGAATAAATTAAATCAGCAATAAATTAGGCTACACAAAAGGAGTTGTAAGTGATGAACAGTTGGAGCGAGCTATTAGAAATACCTGTTACGGGAAGGGTTGGTAAGCCTCGTCAAACAGGTTTAACTATGGTGATTGACAAGGGGCTTGGATTAACAGAGCTGCAGGATCTGCTGGAAAATGCATCAGACTACATAGATATGATTAAACTTGGTTTTGGCACTTCCATCCTGTACCAGGAACAAGTATTGCGAGCCAAAATTGCCGCAATCAGAGCTGCAGGCATCTCTGTCTTTCCGGGAGGCACCTTTTTTGAAATTGCATATTTACAGGGAAAAGCAGAAAATTATTGTGAACTGTTGGCCGCCTACAGATTTACCGGCATTGAGATCTCCGACGGAACCGTGGAAATCCCCCGAACAGATAGAATTAAAGCTATAAAGACTGCCAAGGATTACGGCTTACAGGTGATTACTGAGATTGGTAAAAAAGATCCTCGTGATAAAGTCAGCTTGTCCGTTCTGCGAGAACAGGTTGAGGAAGATTTGGCTGCCGGTGCTTACAAAGTCGTTGTAGAAGGACGTGAATCCGGCAAAGGCGTAATGCTCTACGACAGCCAAGGAGAACTCAAAGTAGAGGAACTGGAAGTATTGCTAAAAAACCGTCTTTCTATTGATAATATATTATGGGAAGCGCCTTTAAAGAGTCAACAGCACAAATTGATAAGTCTTTTTGGGTGCAATGTGAATTTAGGCAATATTGCTCCTCAAGAAGTACTGGCCCTGGAGGCGCTGCGTGTCGGCCTTAGAGGTGACACCTTGAGGTCCCTCTTGTTGCGAGAAAAAAGCGTCATTCCACTTTACGCTCTCAATATTGCTCCATAAAAGAAGGTAGGTATTGGTGTGGAAAAATCCATCTCTTTGGTATTGACTGCCCATCAATTGGAAAAAGAAAAAACTGCCGTGGCTTCTACGGCAGTTATTTATGATGTGCTTCGAGCATCTTCTACTATTATTACCGCATTGGCCCTAGGCGCCAAAGAGGTAATTCCCGTTTTGGAACCCGAGGATGCCCGGGTATTGTATGAGCAGCTTGCTCAAAAAAATACTTGTAAGGTATTACTTGGGGGAGAGCGAAACGGGGAGCCCATTTCCGGCTTTCATCTGGGCAATTCCCCCCTTGAATACACACCGGAAGTGATAAACAATACAACGGTGATTATTACCACTACCAACGGTACCAGGGCCTTATTCAACAGCCAAAAAGCCGGGGCCCGGAATATTCTGATTGGGGGCATCCTTAATCAAACAACTATAGCCAGCCATTTAAAAAATGAACCTGCCGTTACGATTGTCTGTGCCGGTGTACAAGGTGCTTTTGCCTTTGAAGACTTTCTGGCGGCAGGTCTGATGCTGGATGAACTCCTGAATGATAAAATGCCTTACCGGCTGGATGACGCCGCAATGTCAGCCCTCGGTTTGGCACGAGGTGTTAAACATAATCCTGCCCTGATTGCCGAAGGTCATCATGGTCGACGATTAATTGCCAAAGGAAAAAAAGCAGACGTGGACTTTTGTGCCACTGTCAACAAATTTTCCGTATTGCCGGTCTACCACAACAATAAAATCGTACTCAGTTCTCTATCTCTTGCTCCAGATAATTGATAATGCCCCTGGACAGAGCCTCCGCCAGCTGTTGCCTGAAAGCCGGTTCCTGTAGCTTGGTTCTGTCTTCTTGATTAGACAAAAAGCCCAATTCCACGATCACGGTGGGAATCTTTGAAGTCCTCAACAAAAACAGGTTTTCTCTGGGTAATGGGCGGTTATCATTTAATAATTGGACCTTATTCAATTCTGTGAGCAGGGAAGCAGCCAATTCCTTCCCTGCTTCCGAGCCCTTTTGATAAAAAACCACTGCACCCTTTTGGTCAGGATCCTTTATAATATTGCAATGAATGCTGACCGCTACTTGCCCATTATTGATTACGCTTACTCGAGCCTCCAAATCCCTTCTATGCCTTCCTTTAGACAGTTCCCCGCCTAAATCAACATCCTCGTCCCTGGTCAACACCACACTGTAACCATGCTCCTCCAAATATTTGTTCATCCGTAAGACCACATCCAAGACTATATCCTTTTCCTTGACTTCCCCGGATAAAGCCCCGGGATCTACCCCTCCATGGCCCGGATCCAGGATCACATTAGCTCCGGTAGCCAATATCTCTCGTTCCTGTCGATAAATTGTCCAATAATCCACCGCAATTACCGCTATTACTAAATGGAGCAGCAATACCCCCACGAGGATGAGATATTGTTTAGGCACAAAGACAGCCATGGTCAGACGCTTCAACTTATTAACCTCCCTTTATCCCTGCTTCTGTACTGATATTTATGCTGATTAAAGTTAATACATGCCTGGAGGCTGGCAGGCTCTGATAGCATCTTATCCGGTAGTTGCATATGTTATCATCAGAAGCTGTTTATCCAAGGAGGTACAACCAATGCCCTATTTAATTGTTCAGCCGGGTGATACACTGCTGGAGCTTAGCCGCAAGCACAATGTCCCTTACCATCGCCTGATTGCTGTCAATCCCCAGATCCGTAATCCTAATCAGATTTATCCCGGTCAAGTAGTCATTTTACCTACAGCCCCGAAAAGAAACCCTGTCCCAGATGTTCAAAGGGTGGTTCGCCCCGGGGACACCATGTTTAATATTGCCAGGGAATTCGGAGTTCCCCTAAATCAGTTAATCGCCTTGAACCCCCAGGTAAATGACCCCAATTTAATCTACCCCGGCATGATCCTAACGGTGCGCCGCGGGAGACCTTGCCCATCCCATATTGTGAACTTTGTCAACCGGTTCATGCAAGGCAAGGCCAGGGGTCAACTGGCCAACCCCACCGAGTATTTAGATACTGACGCGGGCCAACGCCTGGACCCCAGACTAATTACAGGCATTCAAAGCCCGTCCAATGCCGAATACGATTTTCTATCCTGCTACCGCAGATCCGCAAACGAATATGTAGCCTTGGTAGCTCTGTACCGGCGGCGCCCGGGCGTCCCCGGAATTTTTGATATTGTTCTGGAGCATATTTTGGTCAGAGATGACGGCCAGCGTCCAAGAATTATTGACATTAATGTACAGGTGGTGCTACAAGTCAGTTAAAGCCAATGCAAAAAGCCTCTCCTGTTTACAAGAGAGGCTTTTAGATTCAGATGATATTAGTTGCTTTTAAGATAATCAATACCGGTTCTTTTTGCAGCTGCCGCCACCATCCGGGCAGATACCCGGTTAGCATTGGTTGCAATAAAGTCTTCGTTAAATGCCAGCAACTTGCCGTCTCTGACTACTACTTTACCGTTGACAATGGTAGTGTCTACTACCTGGCTGTCACCGCAAGTAACGATAGCTGCCACCGGATCGTGCTGAGCGCCGGCAAAAGCAATATCGGTAAAATCAATTAAGACCATGTCCGCTGCCATGCCCGGTGCCAGATAGCCTATGTCAGTGCGTCCCAATACTTCTGCACCGCCGCGGCAGGCCATCCGTAAGGTTTCTTCGGCACTAAGTCCCTTTTGTCCCAGGGTGTATTTCTGTAACAAGTAAGCAGTCTTTAGTTCTGCCCACATATTGGAAGAATCATTGCTGGCACTGCCATCCACCGCGAGACCCACCCGGGCACCGGCATCTACTAAATCTTTAATTCGGGCTATTCCGGAAGATAATTTCAGGTTGGATACGGGGCAATGGGCCACTCCGGAGCGGGTTTCACCTATTTCTTTAATCTCATCATCAGTTAAATGAATGGAGTGGGCGAACCAGATATCTTCTCCTGACCAACCCAGTGACTTCATATATTCAAAAGGTCTCATGCCAAATTTCTCCAGGCAGAAGTTTTCTTCATCTTTAGTTTCTGCCAGGTGAGTATGGCAAATAACCCCATATTTCCGTGCCAAGACTACAGTTTCCTCCATTAGCCTGCCGGTAACGGAGAAAGGAGAACAAGGTGCCAGTGCAATGCGGCACATAGCATATGGATTGGGATCGTGGTACAGTTTAATTAGACGCTCACTGTCTTCCAAAATCTCTTCTTCAGTCTGTACCACATCATCAGGTGGTAAGCCACCGTCTTTTTTACTTAAGGACATACTTCCCCGGGTCGGATGGAAACGCATACCTAATTCTTTAGCTGCCTTAATTTGAACATCGATTAATTCGGTGCTTTTTCCTCTGGGAAAAACGTAGTGATGATCGGTAGAAGTGGTACATCCGGTTTTCAATAATTCTCCCATGGCTACTAAAGAGCCAAAATATACACTCTCCTCGTCTAATTCCCGCCAGATTTCATAAAGCTGAGTCAACCAATCAAAAAGCTCGATTTCCTGGGTAGACGGGATGGCGCGTGTCAATGTCTGATAAAAATGATGATGGGTATTGACCATGCCGGGGATAACCACTTTTCCGGTAGCGTCAATAACTTGGGTATCATATTCCACTTCCAGATTCTTGCCGATAGCCTTAATTACGTTTCCTTCGATTAGAAGGTCCGCATTTTGATACCTGTTACCTTCATCATCCAAAGAAATAATCCATTGTGCATTCTTAATCAGCAACTTATCCAACATAGGCCGCCCCCAATTCAATAGTTATTGTAATCATTAAGCCTAAAGTATTGGCTAATATTAGAATACCATAACTGACTCTGATTTATCACTATTTTTGTCGAAAACCGGTGGAACGACTTCGTCTAAACATATGCCGGCTGCATGGATGTCTAAGCGGTGTTAATCGTAGGCTTCAGATGAGCCCTTCGATTAACACCGCTTAGCCTCTTGCCAATAGTCTGAAGCACCCAATTTGGGTGCTTCAAATGGCTTTCTATTAACTTGGCTTTGTTAAGTGATGTTTTAACTGTTCGCGTAGTCTCCGCTTTAAAAATTTCCCTACAGCTGTTTTCGGTATCTCATCCATAAACACTACATCATCGGGCAGCCACCATTTAGGGAACTTCGGAGCAACAAAACTCAAAATGTCCTCTTTGGTAACCTTTCCTTTATACTCGTCTTTTAAGACCACACAAGCTACCGGTCGCTCTGCCCACTGGACATCAGGGACGGCAACTACAACCACTTCAAAAACTGCTTCGTGATCAAGAATGGCGTTCTCCAGGTCAACCGATGAAATCCATTCTCCGCCACTCTTAATTAAATCTTTCGTTCGATCTACCAGTTTAATAAACCCTTCCGGATCTACCGTGGCAATATCCCCGGTATGTAGCCACCCATCCTCGAAGATGTGGTCGGTGGAATCATCCAAATAATATTCACCGGCTATCCATGGACCTCTGAGGAGCAGCTCTCCCATTTCCTGACCATCCCATTTAACATCTCCATTCACTCCCTCAACCTTCATTTCCAGACCGGGAACCAGAATCCCCTGTTTGGCTCGGAGCTCTACCTGCTGCTCCTTGCTGAGGGATTGCTGATAGCTTTTGAGGCGAGCAACTGTTACTAAGGGAGTAGTCTCCGTCATACCGTAAGCATGGTAAAAAGGAATACCTAGCCTGTCTTCATAACGACTGATCAAAGAAGGTGGTGCAGCTGAACCGCCACAAACGATAGCCCTCAAGGAACCGGTATTGTAGTTTCCTTCTTCCAACACCGTATATAAGCCAAGCCAGACGGTGGGAACCCCCGCTGTAACCGTCACTTTCTCCTGGGAAATTAATTCTGCTAATACCTCAGGTGTAAACCTGGGACCGGGTAAGACTTGGGTACTGCCAAACCATGTGGCGGCATAAGGCATACCCCAGGCGTTGACGTGAAACATAGGTACTACCGGCATAGCCACATCAGTTTCGCCTAAAGCCAAGGTATCAGCCAGGCCTACCGCCATACTGTGAAGCACCAGGGCGCGATGGGTGTACACCACTCCTTTTGGAATGCCTGAGGTAGAAGAGGTATAACAAATGCCTGCCGGGGAGTATTCATCAATGTCTTTACGGAATTGAAACTCCGGATCTCCTTCCGCCAGTAAAGCCTCATAGGAGTACAACGGTTCTAAAGAAGAGGAGGGAACTTCCGTAGAATCTGACATTACTATATATGCTTTAACCGAATGGAGATGATCTTTGATTTTTTCAAAAAGAGGCAGCAAATCTTCATCGATTAGCAGAACCTTATCCTGGGCGTGATTAATGATATACACAACATGTTCCGGGGACAAACGAATATTAATCGTATGGATAACTGCACCCAACCCCGGTACGGCAAAATATGCTTCCAGGTGGCGATGATGATTCCAAGCGAAAGTACCAACCCGATCGCCGGCTTCCACACCCAGCTTCTCCAGCACACTGCTTAAGCGGCGAGTTCTTTCACCGATTTCTTTATAAGTCAAGCGATGAACCTGGTTTAAAGTCCTGGAAATGACTTGTTTTCTGGGGTAGAATAGTTCCGCTCTCTCTAGCATGGTACTTACATTCAACTGAATAGGCATCATAAGGCATTCCCTCCTTTTAGTAGCTGTTAATAAATTAATTTCTTCGTCGGCAAGTACCCCTGCCTCTCAACTCTAAACAGTTGACGCACTTATCTGAATTATATGGTAACGGTATTTCACTGTCAACCAAATAAAAATGCCTCCCACCTTTATCGAGCCTACCCCGTTTCAGACAACAACAGAATAATAAGCATCAATCCATTCCATACCCCATGAGCGGTAATGGAAGCATAAAGGGACCCGGTTTTCTGGTATAGCCAGGCTAAAGTCATTCCCCCTATTGCTAAAGGTAAAAGCCGTAACAAATCAAAGTGCATTAGCCCGAAAAAGAGACCGGAAAACAGAATTCCTCCCTTCAACCCCACTTGGTCTTTAAGTACTCCAAATAACAATCCCCGGAAATACAGTTCTTCCGCTACGGGAGCAAGAACTACGGCAAACAAGCAAAGTACCGTGATTTCCGTTGCAGAGCCGGCTTCCAGTACAATTTTAGCAAAAGGCTGAATCTCGTCAGTTAAAGGGTGAAACAATTGCACCAAGGCTCCTCCAAGGGATACCAATAAAAAAACTAAAGGACCGTAAAATAGCCCTTGCCTGAGACCGGCAGCCCATTTTGACCAATCAAAACCTAAATCATTGAATGCCAGCTTCCACCGGCCTATAGCCAAATATAAGGTGAACCCAATCATTAAAATCGTTTGGGTTAAAGTTATTGCAACGAAGAACCACAAGCCACCGGTTATATCAAATAGTTTAGCAATCATTAAGGCAATCAAATTGTTGCTAATAAAAACCACAGGTAGTAATAATATGGCCAACACAACCCGATAATAGCTCTTCATGTAGATCCTCCTCGACAACTACCGCAAAAATAAACGTCTTATCAGTAGGATACCTTAAATACTTGTGACAAAACAAGGGCTTATACCGTAAAAAAGAACCTTTGCTAATTAAGACAAAGGCTCTTTTATTTACAAACTACATCTTTCTAACCGGGCCCTTATATATTAAGCCAAAGGCTGTTTTACTTGGCTTTGCACTAGTTTTTGAATCTCATCTACATAAAATGCTGCCAATTCCGCCGCTGCCTCCTGGGAAAAGCCTTCGCTGTAAACCCGGTAGACGGGCTCGTCTGCATCGGGTAATACTAAAGCCCATCCTTGATCTTCATATATTTTAATGCCGTCTACCAACTCCACCTTTGCATTGTTGTGCTTTTCAATGAGCCGCCGCATTACCTGGCCTTTGGCTTCCCAGGGACAGGGAGTGAACTGTAAATCCATATAGAACCTTGGTATTTGCCCCACCAAAGCGGACAGAGTATAGGAACCGTTGGCCATGAATTCCAGTATTTTTAGCATCCCTAATAGAGCATCAAACTGCATCAAAATTTGCGGATACTCTCCCTGTCGCTCGCGAAACCCGGGCTCCGCCAACAATTCCATCAATTGAGAAGCCCTGGTCTTTGTTCGAATTACCGTCCCGCCAAATTTTTCAGCCAAAGCCTCCAACGCATGAGGTGCCGTCACCGGCATGGCTACTTTGGCCCCCGGATTGGCTTGAAAGATGATAGAGGCTATCAATAGCAAATACAAGTTTTCATCAATTACCTGACCTCTTTCATCGACCAAAATTATTTTTTCTCCTTCAGGATCAAACCAGGCACCCAAATCTGCCTGTTGTTCCACTACTGTCTCCGCCAATTCCCTTAACACCCGGTTCGCTCCCCGGGCGGAAATGGCAGTGTCCAATGAAAAATTGCCGGATATCAGGCTAACCTGTTCAACCCCAATTCTATTTAGCACCCTGGGCAGCAGGCCTACCAAAGGCCCTTCCGGAGCAGTACCGGCCACCACTTTAAAACCTCTTTCCCGAAGGCTCATCCGGTCAACCTGATCCAGTACATAGTTGCTGTAGATCTCATCAACATTGGACAGAGGGTATGTAAGTCCCATTTCCTCCATTCCAACCCTACGAAAATCTTCCCTGATAAAGATGTTTTCCAGCTTTCGTTCTTCATTACGACTAAAAATAGTACCCTGTCCATTGATAAAACGAAACCAGACTTTGGTAAGATCTTCCTGGTCTAAATTAATGTGGACTCCACCTTCTAACCCCAGAGCATTTACTGCATAGCGAAGGGCCGTAAAGGGGATCATGCCCAGATCAATTCCATGAACGCCGGTACTTAATAACCCTGACAGGAAAGCGCTTTTTAACATGGGAATTGCCTGTTGGCCATCATAACTGATACCGATCTTTTTATTGGGTTTCACACTGCTGCCATAAGCCGCCCCTAACTTAGCTGCTACTTCCGGAGTTATTTCCCGGTTGAAAGGACCCGGAATACCGTTGGAGCCAAACAAGTTCTTTTTGCTACCCGCGCCCCATACCAGACTCGTATGCAGGCAAGTACCCCTTCCTAACCGCTTGTGTGGCCAGATCTTTACTTCAGGCTTGACCACAGCGTCCCTCTCAATCCTGGTTTGATCCCCGATTACAGCCCCTTCGTAAACCGCTGCCGCCTTTTCCATAGTAACCTGTTGACAAATGACCGCGCCTTTTACTTGGCTGCCGGAGCCAAGGTAACACCCGTCCCAAACTACCGAGTGCTCTATGCCGGCTCTTTCTTTTACCTGAACGTTATGACCGAGAACAGTATAAGGCCCTATCTCTGCTTCGGGTCCGATGCGACAGTAATCCCCCAGAAGGGCCGGTCCTTGCAGCCGTGCAGATTTGTGAATCTGCACACCTTGTCCGATCCAAATACCTTGCCCTTGATAAACAGCAGATGGAGCTACCTTCACTCGATCC
>JAAYOX010000073.1 GCA_012520135.1 Clostridia bacterium | reverse complement strand
TGGAAATTCAAAGGTTAGGGTTTACAAAACATATTATACGAGGAGGCGGAAGAATGATCAAGGTAGGGATCATCACGGTCAGTGATAAAGGTTCCCAAGGGGAGCGGGAAGACAAGGCAGGTCCTTTGATCCGGCAAATGATCACGGAACAAGGCTGGGAAGCGACCGCCTCGGCTATCATTCCCGATGAGCAAGAACTCATCGAAGCAAAGTTGATTGAGTGGGCTGATCAATTGTCGTTAGACCTGGTGTTGACTACCGGGGGTACCGGTTTTGCCGAAAGGGATGTGACTCCTGAGGCTACTTTGGCGGTGATTCAAAAAGAAACGCCGGGGCTGGCGGAAGCCATGCGGCAGGAAAGCCTGAAGGTGACTCCCATGGGGATGCTGTCTAGGGCGGCGGCAGGTATCCGGGGTAAAACCTTGATCGTCAACCTGCCCGGCAGTCCAAAGGCAGTCAAAGAATGCCTCAACGTGATCTTACCGGCTTTGGACCACGGGATCGAGATACTCAAGGGTTCTGCCGGGGAATGTGCCGGGAAGTTTCATCACCGGAGTTAATAGGAAAGACACCGTAAAGGGGGAATTAAGAATGGCCAGAGTAGTTGCCGTTAACCTGAGCGAGGAAAAAGGGGTACCGAAAAGCCCCGTAGAAAAAGGTTATTTTGAGGTGGACCGGGGTTTAGTGGGAGATGCCCATGCAGGCAACTGGCACAGGCAAGTAAGCCTCCTGGGACTGGAGAGCTTTGAGAAGGTAAAGGCCCAGGGGATCACGGACTTGGAGGTAGGCCGGTTTGCGGAAAACCTAACTACCGAGGGAATAATTCTCTATGAGCTGCCCATCGGTACCAGGCTGGCCATCGGGGAAACAGTGATGGAGGTAACCCAAATCGGGAAGGAATGTCATACAGGCTGCGCCATTAAACGCATTACCGGAGATTGTGTCATGCCCCGGGAGGGCATTTTTGCCAAAGTCATTACCCCGGGTTGGATTAAGCCTGGGGATGAAATAAAGGTGCTTGCTTAAGATAAAGAGCCCCAGTCCATTTGCATTAAGGGATTGGGGCTTATATTATGTTTGTTTGTAAATAATTTTCATTGCCCGGGCAACAGAAATACGACTTACCCCTGCAATCATGGCCAAATCCTCTTGAGTAATTCTGTTCATGTCAACGTTGTTACCTTGAAGTAATTCATAAATGTACTTTACCTTCTCCTCAGAGTTTTTGGAGTATATAGTCATCCAGAAAATGCTGTTTTTAGCATGTCGTTGCGAGATGTATTGCAGTAAAACCTGGGCAAATTGCCTTTCTCCATCAAATAAGGTCTTAATGACTTTAAAAGGGAGATTACACACTTTTACCTGGGTCAGAGACATGGTATGATAATTTGGATAATCGATATGCCTTGATAACAAATGAGTTCCTAGAATATCCCCCTCTTGCACCAACTCAATTGCTTTTTGGGACCCATCTTCCAAAAAGGTGAATGTTACCAATACGCCGTCCGAAATAATCTCCAACTGTTCATTCCCTTGGTAAAACTGAATTTGCTTTGGTTCTTGATAGGTAATGATAGCATGTTCGCAGAGTTGTTTCCTTATATTAGTATCCAAAAGACTGCAAAATGGGTTACATTTACAGTTTTTTCTCATGCTGTTCACCTCTGCTTGGAATAGCTTGCTACTCCAACCTATTAATATAGGTTTTCTAAGCAGGAACGAAAAATCCTCCAGATAATGGCATTTAAATGTTGCACTAATTAGTGCACGCAGTTTCATTATAATATTCAAAGTTAAGTCCGTATAATGGTGTAAAATTGGTTTCCTAAAAAAGAGGGAGCCATTAACAAATTCCTCAGTTAGAATAGAAGCTGGAGAAACCAAAATTCTAAGAGGAGGAATTTG
>JAAYOX010000072.1 GCA_012520135.1 Clostridia bacterium | reverse complement strand
GGCAGAGATAAATCACAAAACAACTATCAAAACTATTCATCTCAAGACAGGACCTTCCTTTGCCACATTTTGTAGCGATTTTTTTATGTTAATGATAAGATATATTGGCAAATATTGCAAGCATTAAGTATTTTCAGTTCTGATTCGTGGCGTAATCTTACTAGTCTTTATGGTATGCTTATTTAAATAGAATATTTGACTAAAGAGAGTGTAAGAGATGGAATTAGGTAAAAGATTGAAACACTTGCGCATACAAAAAGGGCTGACACAAGAACAATTAGCTGAGATCATAGGCATCAGCCGCTCCGCTTTATCTATGTACGAACTGGAGCAAAGAGAACCGGACTTAGGCACTCTCATCAAAATTGCTGATTACTTCTCCGTTACTACAGACTATTTACTGGGGCGAGAATGGAAAGATCCGGCATCCCAAGAGAAACTGCAAGAATTGATCCGGATGGTTATCAAGGAAATCCAGGAGGGATATAAGGTTGCTCCTATCGAAACCGGCAATGTTGCAAAGACTACAGAATAATTAAATCCATTAATAACCACACTTATACATATTACCCCATAAATGGAAATTGGACAAGCCTATTAGACAATTTTTTCAAAAAAAGCCGACCTGATTTTTCGGATCAGATCGGCTTTCGTATTTTTAGTCTTCTTTTTTGGCTTTGGGGTTTTTAATGCCTAAACGTTTAGCGGAATGATCTTTCCCTAAATAAAAGTTGATCCAGGATGATGTCTGGTAAAGGTCCCAATTGCATGGGTCAACCCGGTAAGAATTAAGCTGTTCCTCTTCGCCATATTTCTTCAACCTGGCATAGGCCTGAACCCAGACGCACTTCCGCTCGTTAGGATACACTTCACACCAGCCGTTATAGCTACCCTCACAAGCCCCGTTCCTTTGATTCTTAGGACACTGGGACATGGGGCAAACATAAGCCAGGTCCATTAAAGCACAGTCGCCGCAGTCTTTGCAGTCATACAGCCTGACCTTGTTCATATGCTCGAACCGGTGGAAACGTTTTTCCCGGGGAGTTCCTTCTATCTTAGCAGAAATATTTCGCATCATACCAAAGAAATTCTTTCCGGGCTCGAACATCATGTTGTGCACAAACCGGGACAAGCTGTACACAAAAGGTGTATCCGCATCCAGCGGCCGGTTCTTGCGGTTAGTTAATTGTTCCTTATTAAGGCCTGTCTTCTCATCTTGTTCAAACACATAAAAACCGTTGGGCTGAGGATATTGGAATTCAGGAATTAAATCCTGCCAGTTGGCACTCAATTCTTCGCCCTTTTCGATAATATATTCCACTTGCTCGTATTTAACATTGTGGCCTCCGATATGGACACCGTCGAAGCCCATTCCCTTCATCCAGGCATACATTTTAGCCGCTCTGAGGAGTCTGGCGCCCACTCCCTTATCTTCGTCACTTCTTTCCTTGTCAATATCGGCAACCAGCTTGTCAGTGACGACACAACCCGGAATCCTGTTGGCATTCATTACTTTGGCCGCCCCAAAAGGCAGAACATAGATATTACCCACTACAGGTATATCCTCATAGCCAAGCATTTTCATCATCAACAGCAGTTCGTGATACTTGCGGATATCATAACCTACCTGGGTGATGATGAATTTGGCTCCGGCGTCCAATTTTTTCTTCAATTTATAATACTGAACCATTTGCTCAGCTTCAGTTGCTTTGAAAGGAGATACGGCAGCCCCGGCAAAAAAGTCGCTGGGCTGGTGCTTGATGGTTCCTTTCATACCGGGATATTCCAATCCCTTGTTCATTTCCTCGATCAATTCCAACGTATGAATCGGATCCAAATCAAAAACCGGTTTCGGTCTTCCTTTAAAGCCCGTTGTCGGATAGTCTCCCGTCATCACCAGCAGGTTGCGCACATTGGCCCGGTCCAAAGCATAAAGCTGGCTTTCCATCTGGTTACGGTTCTTATCTTTACAAGTGAAGTGAACTAAAGGCTCAATGCCCTTCCCGAATACTTCTATGCCCAAATAATCAACCAAGATAGCCGGATTGCCGCCGGGGTTGTCAGTGATAGTAAGTGCGTGAACTTTCCCCCCTTTAGCAGCCTGTTCTGCCGCTTGAATAGCAAACTCCTGCTGAGGCTCCCTGGCTCCTCTACCGGGAACAAGCTCCCAGGTAACGGAAAGGGTAGACTTGTCCAGCAAGGATTTCTTAAAACGATTTTCCATAACCATTCCTCCTACACCCAAACTAATCTGTTGGATTGGAATTATTAAACAATTATGATAATTGCAATCTAAATATGTCTTCTTCGGCAGAAATTACTCTAATCCTGCTTTTATTCTTAAATTTTGAAAAAACACACCTAATAATTCACTTTTAGACAAACCCTTGCATATGCAACAGATAGAGCAGGACAACTAAAATGGGCTGATGAAGCACATAGACGGTTAAAGAATGCTGTCCCATATAGCTAATGGGATTGGGAGGAAGCCTCAAATTAAGCCTGGACTTCCGGTTAGGATAAAGAACAGGCCCCAAAACTGTACCAATCATGAAAAAACCCGCATAGGGGATCATGGGGAAATAATCAAAAGATCGGTAAGAATCACTTCTAAGACCCAGGGGGAACAGCACATCCGTAAGCATATCAATACCGGCGACAAACCTACCCAGGCCGATCACTACCAGGGCAATGCCCGTCAAAAGCCAGGGATTGAGTTTCCTGTAGTAAGGATACAACAGCATATTAACCCCCATAAAATGGAGGATGCCAAACATAATCATCTGATTACGGTCGTAAAAAAAAGTAAACAGGGTAATAACCATAGCAAAAAACAAAACCCGAAAAGCTCTTTTTTTGTGACTCCTGGTAAAAAATGAACTGATACCTGCCAATACCATAAAGATCGGTGCCGTTACAATAAAACACCAGTATAGCCAACCGTCATTGTAGTAGGCAGGATAACCGTAATAATTATGCAAATCCCAAGCCAGGTGACAAATAATCATTACCAACAGGCATAATCCCCTGATAAAATCCAATTCAGCAAACCGTTGCCCAGCCATCTAACCACTCTTTCCCCGCCAATCTAATTAGCCTACCAATTCGACAAAGGTCAATCATCTCCCTTTAAAACCGGCTCCCTTTTAATTCATACAAAAATAACCCGGTTATGACACCGGGTTGGCTGGTTATTCAAAATCAATTTCAATGGAACGCCTATGCCCAGGATGCTCCTTGGGCAGCTTGATCTCCAAAATTCCATTCCGGTATGAGGCCCGCACTCCCTCACTTTTTACCGGAGCAGGCAATGGAATATTCCGGTGAAACTCCCCTAAATATCGTTCCTGCCGGTGGTACTGTTCCCTTTTGATTTCCTGGCTTCGCTGGATTTGCCCTGAAATGGTCACTTGGAGACTTTCCACATCGATTTTCAGATCTTCTTTCTTTTCCAACCCGGGCAAATCACAAGATACGATTACTTCTTCGCCGGTTTCGTAGACATCCACTCGCAGGGAGCGAAAGGTCTGGTTAAAAATAGTAGGCCATTCCTCCACCCATCGATCCAACTCTTTTTTCAATCCATCGCCGAAAAAAGGTCCGTAAGGCATTAACGCCATCATAATTCCTCCCTTATATTTCATTATTGCCTATTGTTCCCCGGCGATGTTCTCCTATCCAAGAAGATCCTTGGGAATCACTGCCAGTGGGAACTAATTGGGATTGGTTTAAGTCGAATAAACGGGGGAACAGGGCAGGATTAACACTTTTGCTGTCGAAATGCGTTATGCCCATCCATTATGTAAGAGAGAGGAGTTTTTTCGTGCGAAAACTGGTCGTTTATTTACTTGTATTTTTTTTAACTTTAACGGTACTGCCTTTTGGGGGAGTTACGGCGGCACCGAAAGTTAAATTAGGTAACGAAGTATTAGTGGAGCAATACCGCCACCTAATTGAAGGGAAAAAGATCGGCCTGGTCACTAACCAAACGGGTATTGACAGCCAGGGCCGCAGCTTAATTGACATTTTAGCGGAAGATCCCTCCCTGGATCTGGCGGCTCTGTATGCCCCGGAACACGGCATCGATGGCAAAGCCGCGGCAGGTGCTTATGTAGAATCTTATACCCACCCTACTTTGGGAATACCCGTATACAGTCTATACGGTGCTACCAGAAAGCCTACGGAAGCAATGGTGAAAAATATCGATGTCTTATTGTATGATATTCAAGACATCGGAGCCAGAACCTACACCTATATGTCAACGATGAATTACGTCATTGAGGCGGGAAGCCGCTACCAAAAGCCGGTCATTGTTTTGGATCGTCCTAACCCCCTGGGAGGCCTCATTGTAGACGGTCCTATGATGGAAGATCCTTATATCAGCTTCGTAGGCATTGACAATTTACCAATGGCTCATGGGATGACCGCCGGTGAATTGGCCCTTTTCTTTAACCGGAAACTGGGAGCTGACTTAACGGTGATCCCCATGGAAGGCTGGACCAGGGACATGATCTTTCAAGATACGGGATTACCCTGGCAGCAGACTTCCCCCAATATTCCTGATCTGGTTTCCTGTTTCGGTTACATGGCGACGGGCCTTGGCGAAGGTACCGGCATTTACCAGGCAGACAAGTTTAAATGGATTGGAGGAAAGGGCATTGACGCCCAGCGTTTTGCGGATCTGCTGAACGCCTCCGGCTTACCCGGCGTCCGGTTTATCCCTGAATACCAGGGGCAAGCAGGGGGAGTACGACTGGACATTACTGATTATCACAAGTTCAATCCGGCCAAAACCGGCATTTATGCCTTGACTTATGCTAAACACTTAAACGATTTCCAAGTACCCAAAAGCGGCAATACCATCGTCATGTTTGATAAAATCATGGGCACAGCCAAAATTGGACAAGGGTTGGAGCAGAAATTGTATCCGGCAGCCATGGAAACCCTCTACGCCAAAGAGCTGGAACAATTTAAACAAGAACGGCAAAAATACTTGCTGTACGGACCTTACCCCTCCGGCTCTCCGGCTAACGGCAATACAGGGGAAGTGAAAATCTTCGTCCAAGGTGAGCAGGTCAATTTCGACGTGCCTCCATATTTGGACAAGAACAATCGGCTTCTGGTGCCCTTCCGGGCTATAGCTGAGGCTTTAGGAGCCACCGTCAACTGGCTGCCCCAAACCCGTCAAGTTTCCATGGTAGGACGGGGACAGATCCTGCTCCTGACCATCAATAGCAACGAGGCAGTAGTCAACGGGCAGGCAATATCCATGGATACAACCCCTGTTATCAAAGACGGCAGGACCTTGGTTCCTGTCCGCTATGTAGGAGAATTCCTCCGGTCCATAGTAGACTGGGACCAAAAAGAGAAGTTAGTCAATATCTATCAGTAACTAAATCCTTTAAACGTAATTAAGCCTGCTGACCAATGTTCAGCAGGCTTTGTCATCCTTTATAACCGGCTTTAAACCTGTCGTTTATTAGCAGAACCCACCCATAGGCAAAGACCAGCCCGCCGGTTACCTTCATGTTAAAGTAAGCGTCAAATAATCCTCACCTTGACCAGATGGGGACTATCTTAGAAAATTGATATAGTTATCTAGTTATGAACCCTGCAAACAATAGGCACAGTAGATGACCAAGGCAACAGCTTATC
>JAAYOX010000071.1 GCA_012520135.1 Clostridia bacterium | reverse complement strand
GACATACCGTAAATCTCTACCCTGGTCACATCAGTAAGAATAAAGGCACTCTGAAGAATGCTTTTGCCGTCGAACACCGCTTTGGTTCCCTTGGCAACCAACCGCAGGTAGTCTTTGGTTACATTCACCGTCTAGAAATACTCACCGTCTTCCAGCACCAGTACATCCCCCGGAGAAACATTATCTGAAGCGATCAGAGCAGAAATATCTGTGGTAGGCGAAACAGCAATTACTGCCATAGAAACACTTCCCTTCCAAATATTTCATGGGGTTTATCTATAGCACTATATTCACCCACCCATATTCCTGCTACTTGCTCTTTCAGCCGACAAAAATAGCTACCTAATAGGGTAGCTATAGCCTGTCAACAGAATTTAATTATTTTCAGGTTAAAGCAGTGGTTGAGGGGTCCCCTACCTTTACCCAGATTGAGATTGGCTTTGATAGCACCTGTGATATACTCTTTGGCCTTTTTAACGCTTTCGGAAAGAGGAAGCCCGAGGGCCAAATTACAGGCGATGGCAGAGGATAGGGTGCAGCCTGTTCCGTGAGTATTGGGATTATCAATCTTCTCTGTCTCAAACCAATAATTATTCCCTTCAATCATGAGCAAGTCATCTGCACTTGCTTCAAGATGTCCCCCTTTGATCAATACCCCTCCCCCGACCAGCTTGGCGATTTTGGCAGCAGCCTTTACCATGTCCTCCCTGTTTTTAATCGACAATCCGGTCAGGCTTTCTGCTTCAGGGATGTTGGGGGTAATGATGGCTGCCAGGGGTAATAAGTGGTTTATTAACCCATTTACAGCGTCATCGTGAAGGAGCTTGTCGCCGCTGGTGGAAACCATGACCGGATCCACCACAATGTTCTGTGCCGCATACTCCTTCAGTTTCTCTCCGATCACTTCTATAATATCCGTATCAGATACCATTCCGATTTTTATTGCATCGGGCCGGATATCCCCAAAAATGCAATCAAGCTGCCGGCCCACAAATTCAGGTGTGGCCTCCAAAACACCGTAAACACCGGTAGTATTCTGTGCCGTTAAAGCGGTGATGACGCTCATGGCGTACATTCTATGGGCGGTAATGGTCTTGATGTCGGCCTGGATGCCTGCACCGCCGCTGCAGTCGGATCCGGCGATGGTCAAAACTGTTTTCATGCTGTCACCTTCCAATCATCAAAGGAATGAAGATAATAGTCAGCTATGGATTTTATTTCTTCCTGCTCCCCGTGGGAGCTTTGATCATAGACTGCTGCTACAGTTAGGCTTGCAGCTTTGGCACTTTTAATGGCATGGAGGGCATCTTCAAAAACTATTGTTTCACTTTTGGGAGTTTGTAGTCGCTCCAGGGCTTGGAGAAAAAACTCGGGATTATCTTTACCCACTCCCGCTTCCGAACAGGTAAAGATGAACTCAAAATATTTAGCCACGCCCAGCCTTTCCAGGGCAGCTTTGGCCAATTCATAGCCGGCGGCGGTGGCAACGCACATCCTGACATTGCCCTCGTATAGCCTGTTGAGCAAAGGAAGAACGGAAGCTTTCAGGGGCACTGTAAACCGGTACCGGTTCTCAATCAGCTCCAAAATCTCCCGGATAATCTCAGCTTCGCTGCCGGAAATGGCATATTCCTCTTTGAAATAACGGGCCGATTGGTCCAGGCTCATTGTTTTAAGGATTTCATTAATATCATCGGGAGGACAGTGTCCTTTTTCCTTCAGGTAATCCCTGCCTAGGTTCTCCCAATAAGGCATTGTGTCCAATAAAGTACCGTCCAGGTCAAAAATTGCTCCTTTAAGCTTCATGGCCTACCATCCTGGAGGAAATTTCCCTCAATGCCTTTGCTGCCGAAGCAATATCATCCTGGGCAAAGATGGCCGAAACTACCGCTATCCCGTCGATCCCGCTTCCTGCCAGTTCCAGGGCATTGTCCTTATTAATGCCGCCGATGGCTACCACCGGTATGGAAACGGCCTGGCAAATCTCCCTAAGAGTTTCAAAAGAGACTGCTTCTGCATCAAGTTTAGTGGAAGTAGGGAATACAGTGCCCACACCCAGGTAATCGGCACCGTTTTGCTCTGCCCGGAGGGCTTGTTCCACCGTTTGGGCCGAAACGCCGAGGATTTTGTCCGGTCCGATGCGCATTCTGGCTTCCTGAGTTTCCATGTCCGATTGACCTACGTGGACTCCATCGGCTCCACAGGTCAAGGCCACATCTACATCATCGTTAATGACATACGGTATTTGGTATTTATCTGCAACCTTTTTTATTTCCCTGGCCAGTTGGAGAAATGAAGGGTAATCCAGCTTTTTCTCCCTCAACTGCAAAAAAGTCACCCCTCCCCGGAGGGCTTCCTCAACGGCTTCGGCAAGGGTTAGGCCTTTCAGCCAAGTGCGGTCCGTAACTGCGTAGAGAAGCAGGGAGGATTTATCTACTTTCAATTTTGATTCCTCCCTCAAGGCTTTGGGCATCCAGTTTACTGAAAGCGTCAATCAGGTAGGAGCGATAGGTAGAGGTACCCCCATTGTTTTTTACCAGCCGGTCATAGGCCAGTTCCCCGCAGTAGCCCATGGCACCAACGGCTGCCGCTGTCGCCTCCAGCCCCCAGTCAGGATTAGCGGCCCAATAAGCGGCAATAACTGCCGCCAGCATGCAGCCGGTGCCGCTAACCTTCGCCATCAGGGGATGTCCGTTACGAATCACATAGGCTTTGTGGGTATCCGCCACAATATCAATGGCACCGGTAATGACAATCACCGCTCCGGTTTCAGCACTTAATTCTTTAGCAAAGGAGACAGTTTCATTCAGGTTCTCCTCCGATATCGCATCACTGACATCGGCATCTACTCCCCTGGTAGTTCCCTTGCCCTTGGCAACGGTTTTTATTTCTGAAATGTTACCCCGGATCACTGAAAACTTAACTTCCTGCAACAATTTAAAGGTGGTTTCAGTCCGTAGGCTTGACGCACCGGCTCCTACCGGGTCAAGGACGACTGGATGGGAAAGTTCATTTGCTCTTTCACCTGTTTTCAACATGGAAGCAATGGTTCTTTTATTCAGGGTGCCAATATTGATGACCAGGGCGTCACAGATGGCGGTAATCTCCGGAGCGTCGTCCTCGTCATCGGCCATGATGGGTGAACCGCCACAGGCCAGGAGGACATTGGCAACATCGTTGACAGTGACATAGTTGGTGATACAGTGAACCAGAGGAGTTTTCTCATGGACATTGTTCAGGATACCTCCAAACATGCTAAAACCTCCCTCGTATAATATGTTTTGTAAACCCTAACCTTTGAATTTCCAGTTACTTTTTGCTCTTTGAAAAACAAACATTCGCTGTTTCATATCAAATTAGCCCGTTCACTTTACCCTTGACAGGGAGTGGTCCATAATGGTAGGCTTCTTGGCCGCACAGACACCCCCAAGGGGAGGTGGCCGGCTAAGTCTGTGCAAACCATTATGGACAGAGGCTCACTGT